>NZ_JBEMBC010000033.1:0-25937 GCF_040274425.1 Carnobacterium sp. | reverse complement strand
CAGATATCGAAGCGGATAAACATGACGCTATTATCTTAAACTTTGCTAACCCGGATATGGTTGGACACTCAGGTATGCTTGAACCAACAATCAAAGCTATTGAAGCTGTTGATGAAAACTTAGGTCGCGTAGTAGACGCAATTACTGCTAAAGGCGGATATGCAATTATCTTTGCTGATCACGGTAATGCAGATACAATGATGACACCTGAGGGCAAACCGCATACTGCTCATACAACTGTGCCTGTTCCTGTAATTGTAACTAAAGAAGGAGCAACACTACGAGAAGGCGGACGTTTAGCTGATATCGCACCAACGATGTTAGATTTATTAAACATTGAAAAACCAGATGATATGACTGGTGAATCTTTGCTTCAAAAATAAAATGAACTATCTATTATGCGAAAGATAACGATGTAAAAGCTGCAGACTTTGCATAAATTCTTTCAATTAAATAAGTTTAGTAAAAGAAACTGTTAGACAAGACCTAAAGTGTTTGCATTTAACAGTCAAACTCACTAAAATGTAGCTATGGGCAAAGCCCTGGCACTAAAAATTTTGTATACTCAAAGGAGAGAAATTAAATGCCATTTATTACAGATATTTTAGCTCGTGAAGTTTTAGACTCACGCGGTAACCCAACAATCGAAGTAGAAGTTTACACAGAAAGCGGAGCATTTGGCCGTGGAATGGTACCATCTGGTGCATCAACTGGAGAACATGAAGCACATGAATTACGTGACGAAGACAAATCTCGTTACCTGGGAAAAGGTGTTTTGAAAGCAGTAGAAAACGTGAATAACGTTATTGCTGAAGCTCTTATTGGATTTGACGTTCGCGATCAAATGGCAATTGACAAAACAATGATCGAATTAGACGGAACTCCAAACAAAGCTAAATTAGGCGCTAACGCTATCTTAGGTGTTTCTATCGCTGTAGCACGTGCTGCTGCTGATTACCTAGATGTTCCTTTATACCAATACCTAGGAGGCTTCAATACTAAAGTATTGCCAACTCCTATGATGAACATCATCAATGGTGGATCTCACTCAGATGCTCCAATCGCATTCCAAGAGTTCATGATCTTACCAGTTGGAGCTCCAACATTTAAAGAAGCATTACGTTGGGGAGCTGAAATTTTCCACGCATTGAAATCAATCTTAAAATCTCGCGGATTAGAAACATCTGTTGGGGATGAAGGTGGATTTGCACCTCGTTTTGACGGAACTGAAGATGGAGTAGAAACTATTCTTGAAGCAATCAAAAAAGTTGGTCTTGAACCAGGTAAAGATGTTTATCTAGGTTTTGACTGTGCTTCTTCAGAATTCTACGAAGACGGTATCTACAACTACGCTAAATTCGAAGGTGAAAATGGTGCTAAACGTACTGCTGCTGAACAAGTAGACTACTTGGAAGAATTAGTAAGCAAATACCCAATCCTTTCTATCGAAGATGGTATGGATGAAAATGACTGGGATGGTTGGAAACTATTGACTGAACGCTTAGGCGATAAAGTTCAATTAGTTGGTGACGATTTATTCGTTACAAACACTGAAATCTTGTCTAAAGGTATTTCAGAAAATATTGGTAACTCAATCTTAATCAAAGTTAACCAAATCGGTTCATTAACAGAAACATTTGATGCAATTGAAATGGCTAAAAAAGCTGGTTACACTGCTGTAATCTCTCACCGTTCTGGTGAAACTGAAGATTCAACTATTGCTGATATCTCAGTAGCTACAAATGCTGGTCAAATCAAAACTGGTTCATTAAGCCGTACTGACCGTATTGCTAAATACAACCAATTGTTACGTATCGAAGATCAATTAGGCGACTTAGCTGTATACGAAGGTTTACAAGCTTTCTACAACCTAAAAAACAAATAAGAATTTAAGTTAAACTAAATTCTTGAATAGAGAAACACTTCATTAGTTGAGGCAACGCAACTAATGAAGTGTTTTTTGTTTTGTTAAAAATTTATGTTTTTTTTAGAGCTGTTAGAATATAATCAAGTCGATTACAGGAAATCACTGGAGGAAAAGGGAGTGCTTGTAGCCATGTAAAGGATTCAATGCGAATTACAAAGCGTTAGCGCTTCAGCGATTACGCTTTGTTTAAGGCTTGAAAGCTCTGAAGACTACAGACTTCAAGCGGTCCCATGGTTATCCACAAGCAAATCTGTCATTCCAGAAGAGATTTTATTTTAAGCACCATATCAATCATCAAATAGTTTATATTAAAAGTGTACAAAAATTGAACAATTGTTTCGGTTTTGATACACAAATTTTACTGTATCAAAAATAATGATACAAATTGGTCTATTTGTGATAGAATGTAAGCGATTAAGAATATGGGAAGGCAGGTAACTAAATGAAGAGAAAAGATTTAGTTTATCAGTTTGTTAAAAAGCATACGGAAAAACTTACTAGTGAAGAAATAGAATTCGGATCAGGGCTAACGACTAGCGAAATTTCTGATGCTTTGAATATTGTTCGCACGAACGTAAGCAAAGAATTAAATCTTCTAGTTCGTGAAGAAAAAATAGCGAAACTTGAAGGAAGACCTGTGCGGTATATTGACAGCAGTTGCTTAAAGTGGAAACCTTTATCTAAAACTGTAAAATCCTATAAAGATAAATCATTAATCAAAAAAAAACCGACAATAGAAGAACCAAATGATGCTAGAAAAAATGACCATAGTCTATTTGAATACATGATTGGGTCAAATGGCAGTTTGAAAAACCAAATGGAACAAGCAAAAGCGGCCATTTTTTATCCGCCAAAAGGGTTAAACAGCCTGATTATTGGACCAACTGGATCAGGAAAAACGTTTTTTGCAAATGCAATGTATCAGTATTCTCAGGATAAAGGCATCGTTGAACCGAAGCAGTCTTTGATTATTTTTAACTGTGCAGATTATTCGCAAAATCCGCAGTTGCTGATGTCTCATTTATTTGGACATACTAAGGGTGCTTATACTGGAGCTACGGAAGCAAAAGAAGGATTATTGTTAAAAGCAGACAATAATATGTTGTTCTTAGATGAAATTCATCGATTGCCTCCAGAAGGACAAGAGATGCTGTTTTACTTTATGGATACAGGTACATTCCAACCAATGGGAGAAACAGAAAAAAGGTATTCAGCTAAAGTTAGAATTATTTGTGCAACCACTGAAGACCCAAGTTCAGCTTTATTGAAGACGTTTGTGCGACGTATTCCAGTAACGATTCAATTGCCAGCATTTAATGAACGGCCAGCAAATGAACGTATCCAACTGCTCAAATTATTATTGTCTATTGAAGCGAACCGTATTGATAAACGAATCGTTATCGAAGAAAATGTAGTTAAAGCTTTACTTGGAAGCGTTACTTATGGAAATATCGGTCAATTGAAATCAAGCATCCAAATGGCTTGTGCCAAAGCTTTTTTGAACAGCATGGACAACAATGAAGAAATGCTGATCAACATGGATTTATTAACGGGAGAGCTGCAAGAAGGGCTGGTTAACCTTGCGAGAAATCGAGATGAACTGAATGAGATCAGCAACTACCTTGAACCACGCATGATTATCCATCCTAAGGACTCTGTTTATATGTTGGAGCAGGATACTTATGAATTACCGTTTAATTTATATGAAATCATCGGAGATAAGGCTGTTATGCTAAAAGATGAAGGGTTGAATCAGGATGATATTGAGAATTTTATTACAACAGACATTAACCTTCATTTGAAATCATTTTATAAAACCAATCAATTGATTCCTAATAATGAGCATAATTTAAGAGATATTGTCGAGCAAGAAGTAATCACACTAACAAAAGAAATTTGGAAAATGGCGGAAGACCATTTAGGGTATCATTTTAAACAAAATTTCTTATATGCTATGAGTTTGCACCTAAGTTCTTTTATTAAACGTTCAAAAGAAGGTTTTGTTCAAATCAAACAAAATAGTGAATTAGATAAATTGATTTTGAATTACCAAAATGAATATGAAGTAGCCATTTTGATTAAAAATCATATGAAAGAAAACTACCAAATTAATGTTCCAGAAGTAGAGTGCTGGTATCTAACCATGCTGCTGGTCTCTTTAAAGGAACAAAATAATTTAGGAGATGTGGGGATCGTTGTTGCTGCACATGGGCGCTCGACAGCGACAAGTATGGTTCAAGTTGTAGCTAAGTTATTAGATGTTGAAAATATTGAAGCTGTAGATATGCCTTTGGAAATGAGTCCTCAGCAAGCCTATAAATTGGTTTTAAACTCTATTCAAAATGTCAATGAAGGCAAGGGCGTATTGCTATTGGTCGATATGGGCTCCTTGACAACATTTGGCGTGAAAGCGATGCGTGAGACAGATATCGCTGTAAAAACACTGGATATGGTAACCACGCCTCTTGTCTTAGAAGCAGCGCGGAAGACGTCTTTTATGGACAATCAATTAGATGAAATTTATTGGTCTTTAAAAAACTTCAGAGGATACAGCAACCTTCCCGAAGAAAAACCGGTCTTACTATCTGCATCGAAACAACAAGAAATCTACAAGCCAAAAGCTATTATTACGATTTGTTCAACAGGTGAAGGAACAGCCATACGTATCAAAGAACGTGTAGAAAGCTTACTGGAAGATTTTATTGATGAAACCATTGAAATTTTTTCCATTTCTTTAGTCGGTATGGAAGAAGAAGTTCAAAAAATTTCTCAAGACTATCAAATTTTAGCCACAGCAGGAATAGCGAAACCAGCATTAAATGTTCCTCATTTATCCTTAGAAGAATTGTTCCAGTCTTCTGGAGATGAAAAAGTTAAGCAAGTTATTTTGGAACAGCAATACGCTGAAGGAAGTTATGTGGACTCTGTTGATACGAAGCAGCTATGTGAAGAATATCTGGGTACTTACTTTACTTTTCTCAATCCGCAAAAATTTATCAATATATTGTGGGATTATACAGAAATCATAGAAGAAAAGTTAAATAAAAAACTCAGCAACAGTGTTCAAATAGGTCTGTTGATGCATATGGCTGGTGTGATTGAACGAGTATTGTTTAGCGATCCGATGAGTAGATCTGATGAAACAATTAATAAAGACTCGATTTATTATCAATCTGTTAAAGAAGCTAATGAACTGCTTGAATCAAGATTAAATATGACGATTCCAGAATCAGAACTATTTTACATTGTTAAAATAGTAGATGAGCATCAAGAAATCATTTAACAAAGTAAAAGATAACGTATTGATCAATTTAAAAAATAATGAGGAGAATGAGGTACCATGTCAATGGAAATTCGATTAGTTCGTATTGATGACAGACTGATTCATGGCCAGGTTGTGACCGTATGGGCAAAAGTAACAAAAGTAAACCGTATTTTAGTTGTTAGTGATGAGGTAGCACAAGATATTATGCGAAAAACTTTGTTAAAACACGCTGCTCCTCCTGGTGTGAATGTCAATGTGATCACTATTGATAAGATGATTTCAATATATGATGATCCTACATTCAATACTTTTAAATCTATGTTGCTGTTTACTAATCCACGTGATGTCAGAAGAGTAGTGGAAGGTGGAGTCAGTTTTGATTCCATTAATATAGGCGGAATGAGTTTTTCAGATGGAAAAAAAATGATCACAAACGCAGTTGCAGTAAATCATCAAGATATTGAAGACTTACATTATTTAAGTGAGCAAGGAATCGGTTTAGAGATTCGTAAAGTAGTAACAGATAACAAGGTCTATATGATGGATCTATTGAAAAAAGAAGGAATGGTGTAGTGTTTAAAAAAGACAGCTATTTCGAAAGAAACAACTAAATTGGCTGCATAACAAATGGTGTGGATACTCTAAAATAAAATTTCTTCTGGAATGGACGGGTTTGCTTGTGGAGCCATGGGACCGCCTGTAAGCCTAGAGTCTTACAGACTTTCAAGCTTCAAATAAACCGTAATCGCTGAAGCGTCAACGGTTTCTAATTCTCATTGAATCCTATACAGGGCTACAAGCCACCCTATTCCTCCAGAAATGTTTGGTGAGTATTTTGATTCATCTATCAACACTAAAAATTATAGACCCAATAAAATTAACTTAACAAACAAACGGACTGGGATTTTTCCTAGTCCGTTTGTTTATTTCTTTATAAAAAATAGGAATTTGTCTGTTTAAATAAAAAAATACTGGTATAATTAAAATCATGTTTTATGAGATTTTAATTAGTGTTATCAGGAAATTATTAGGGGTGGATTAAAATGGAGCGAGTTTACAATTTTTCAGCAGGACCAGCGATTATGCCGGTATCCGTATTAAAAACAATACAGGAAGATTTATTGTCCTATCAGGGCAGTGGAATGTCGGTTATGGAATTAAGTCACCGATCTTCCTTGTTCCAGTCCATTATGAATGATGCAGAATCACTTTTGCGGGAACTCATGACTATCCCGTCAAATTATAAAGTATTATTTTTGCAAGGTGGCGCAAGTTTACAATTTACAATGCTGCCCATGAATTTAGGAAAAACTAAAGTAGCTTATGTTAATACTGGAAGTTGGTCTGAAAAAGCCATAGAAGAAGCCCAGAAAATAGATGGATTAACAGTGGAAGTCATCGCCAGTTCAAAAGAAAATAACTTTACAGAAAATCCAGAAATTCGCTTAGTAGATAAAGAATACGATTATGTGCATATCACAACAAATAATACGATTGAAGGAACAGCTTTTCTCAACATTCCTGCTAGTGGTGAAGTACCGCTGGTTGCGGATATGTCTTCTAATATTTTATCTAGTAGCTATGATGTATCTGACTTTGGATTGATTTATGCTGGAGCTCAAAAAAATATTGGGCCTGCAGGTGTGACTGTGGTTATCGTTCGTGAAGATTTAATTGGACTAAAAGAAAACTTACCTACTATGTTGGATTACAAGATACAAGCAGATAATGGTTCCATGTACAACACTCCACCGACATTTGCTATTTATGCAGCTAAGCTAATGTTTGAATGGCTCAAAGAATTAGGCGGCGTTGTGGAAATTGAGAAAATAAACCGAAAAAAGGCGGCTTTACTTTACGAAGCCATTGATTCTTCACAGCTGTTTCGTTCACCCGTTTCTAAAAATTCTCGTTCGTTAACCAATATCCCATTTGTTACGGGAAACGCTGAGCTAGACAAATTGTTTATCAAACAAGCCGAAAGTCAAGGAATGATCAATTTAAAAGGTCATCGTTCTGTAGGTGGAATGCGAGCTAGTTTATACAATGCTTTTCCACTAGAAGGAGTAACCGAATTGGTAGCTCTTATGAAAGAATTTGAAACGAAAGTAGAAGGGAAGTAACAGCATGTATGCGATTAAAACATATAACGCAATAGCCGAAGAAGGTTTGAAAAAATTTGAAACAGAAAATTATCAGTTAAATGAAACCGATAATCCAGATGGGATAGTGTTAAGAAGCCACAATTTACACGGCATGACTTTACCAAGTCAGTTAAAAGCAATCGCACGTGCTGGAGCAGGGACCAATAATATCCCAGTACAAGAATGTTCTGAAAAAGGAATCGTTGTGTTCAATACCCCAGGTGCCAATGCAAATGCGGTAAAAGAATTAATCATAGCTAGTCTACTCTTAGCGGTCCGTCCGATTATTGAAGGGGTGGAATGGGTCAAAACGCTCAAAGGACCAGACGTAGAAAAAAAAGTAGAAGCCGAAAAGAATCGGTTTGTTGGGAGCGAGTTAGCTGGAAAACAGCTAGGCGTTATAGGGTTGGGATCAATCGGAGCGATGGTAGCAAACGATGCTTACCGTCTTGGAATGGACGTAGTGGGGTATGATCCATATGTTTCAGTTGATACGGCTTGGAGCATTTCCAGTCGTGTTAAAAGAGTGCTAACCATTGAGGAAGTACTAACAACTTCTGACTATATCACTGTTCATGTACCACTGATGCCTTCAACTAGAGCTATGATCAGTGCTGAGAAGTTACTCTTAGTAAAGAAAGATGCTGTTTTATTAAATTTTGCACGTGGAGAATTGGTTGATGTGGATGCTGTTATTGCTGCTCTTGAAAAAGGGAAATTGAAAAGTTACTTAACTGATTTCGCTGATGAACGTTTAATTGAGATGGATAATGCTGTTGTTTTACCGCATTTAGGTGCTTCAACAGAAGAGGCAGAAATCAATTGTGCCAAAATGGCATCAAAAACATTAAAGTATTTTTTAGAAACAGGCAATATCGTTCACTCTGTTAATTTTCCAAGTGTAGAAATGGTTCTCAATTCACCAATCCGGTTAGCTGTTATCAATCTCAATGTGACCAATATGGTAGCACAAATGTCGATCGGGTTAGCAGAATACGACGTTAATATTGTAAACATAATGAATAAAAGCCGAGGAGACTATGCCTATACATTGATTGATGTGGAGTCGATTTCTGAGGACAAGTTGAAAGAGATCGTTAAGAAAATTAGTAGTGTCGAAGGCATATTAAGCGTTCGCGTAATAAAAAATACAAATGGGAAGTAGGAGAAAATATGGTTAAAATTAAACCATTTAAGGCTATTCGCCCAACTGGAAAATTTGCAAGTGAAATTGCGTCTCTTCCTTATGATGTCTTGAATTCAACAGAAGCACGAATGATAGGAGATCAAAATGAGAAGTCTTTTTTACACATTGATAAAGCTGAAATCGATTTAGCTGAAGAAAGTTCTCCTTATGCGCAACAAGTGTATCAAAAAGCCGCGGAGAATTTAAAGGACTTTTTACAAAAAGGTTGGTTGATCCAAGAAGATGCCGAGCAGTTTTATCTTTATCAGTTAACGATGAATGGGCGCGCGCAAATGGGATTAGTCGTCTGCACATCAATTGAGGACTACGTGGATAATAACATTAAAAAACATGAATTTACGCGTGAAGAAAAAGAAGTGGATCGCATTCGACATGTTGATGCAACGGATGCAAATACCAGTCCGATTTTTTTAACGTATCGAGATCAAGAATCGATCGATGCAATAATTAAAAAATGGGTAGCAGAAAATGAACCAATTTATCACTTCTCAAGTTTTCATGAGGTAGAACATACAGTATGGGTCATTGATCAAGAAGCTGTTAGAAATAAGTTAACACAACTATTTGATCAAAATGTAGCGGAACTGTATATTGCGGATGGTCACCATCGGACGGAATCTGCTGTAAAAGTTGCATTAAAAAGAAAAGAGGCGTACCCAAATGCACCAGATGAAGCAGAATTCAACTATTTCTTGGCTGTACTGTTTCCAAAATCACAATTGGCAATCTGGGATTATAATCGAGTAGTAAAAGGATTGATTCAAGAGGATTTTTTAGAAAAAGTAGCTGAAAAATTTGATATTGAAAAAGTACTTTCTTCTTACAAGCCGGAACAACCAAAGACGATTGGAATGTATGTGAATGACGAATGGTATAAGTTAACTGTAAAGTCTGAATTTATTTCAACTCATCCAGTACAAGGGTTAGATGTCTCGCTCTTACAAGAGTATATACTGACTCCTTTGTTTGGTATAGAAGACATTCGGACAGATAAAAGAATAGATTTCATTGGTGGGATCCGCGGGATGCAAGCGCTGAGTGATGCTGTAGATGAAGGATCGTTTTCAGCAGCGTTTTCTATGTACCCTACAACGATTGATGAACTGATACGTGTTGCAGACAGTGGTGAGGTATTGCCTCCCAAATCGACTTGGTTTGAGCCGAAACTATTAAGTGGATTATTTGTTCATGATCTTGAAAGTAAGTAAACATGAGGAAATAGTAAGCTGAGAAGTTCATTAATTTTCTAGTAATTTACTATCTTTTATGTTAGAGTTAGGGGTAGAAGAAACGGTAGACAGGAGGGCAATGAAATTGTACGATACACTTTTAATTGCTGAACTAATTGTATCAGTTTTACTTATCATTGTAGTTGCTATGCAACCTACAAAGACCAGCAATGCTGCTAGTGCATTCACCGGCGGGGCTGAACAATTATTTGGGAAACAAAAAGCACGCGGATTTGAGGCTGTATTGCAACGTGCTACAGTAGTACTTGGAACATTATTCTTTGCGTTGGCACTTGCTCTTGCTTATATAGCAATTAATTAAGGAACTTAGTTAAGCTACCTGAAATCTTCAGGTGGCTTTTTTTTCTAAAAAAATCTACGAGTTCTTTAGAAGAACGAGATACTTTTCATAACCTTTCATAGTGTTTGAGTATGAAAAAAGGCAATTATACAGTAAAATAGTAGAATGAAGACTTACAGGAAAGAGAAGAAGGAGAATACCCATGGCAATAAAATCATTTTTTTTTGAAAAGGGGCCTCAAGCTGTTATTTTGATGCATGCCTATTCTAGTACGCCTAATGATGTACGAATGTTGGGAAGAGCGTTGGAGAAAGAAAATTATACCGTTTATGCGCCGTTATTCAAAGGGCATGGCACAATGGAACCAGAGGATATTTTAGATGCATCACCAAACGATTGGATAGAAGATGCGAAAGAAGCTATCCGTTTTTTACAAGGAAAGGGCTACGAAGAAATTACAGTATTTGGCCTGTCTTTAGGCGGAGTTATAGCGACAAAAATGGTGGTCGATAAAGAACCAGTACTAGCTGGTGGCACATTTTGCTCACCAGTAATCGATTTTCATAAAGGTAACAATGTACGAGAAGAATTTTTAACTTTTGTGCGTATACTGAAAAAGAAAGCCGGGTATTCTGAGACAGACATAGCTAACCGCATGCCAGAAGTAGAACGAAAATTAGATAACCAATTAAACGAAATAAGTGAACTAACAAAATCAATGAAGGCTCATTATAGTGAAATCACACAGCCCTTTTTTATTGCACAAGCTGGTCAAGATGAAATGATTGATCCACAAATTGCAGTTGCATTTAAAGAAGCATTAACACAAGCTTCTGTAGTTGATTTTCATTGGTATGAAAACAGCAAACATGCGGTAACGGTAGGTGTAGATAGAAAAGCCTTGCAAGAAGATGTTAGCAACTTTTTAAAACAGTTAGATTGGAATGGAGGATAAAAAATGAACGACAAAAAAGCGTTACAAGAAGCGATTTTAGTTTTTATGGATGAACATAAAAAAGTTTCGTTTCAAGTTAGTGATATCAGTGAGGGAATGGGTCTGACTAGTGCAGCCGATTTTAAAGTCCTTGTCAGTTCATTGGCTGAAATGGAACGAGAAGGTAAACTCTTCTTAAATAAAAAAGGGCATTTTAAATTGCCAAGTAATGATCCTGTTTTAACCGGTACTTTCAGAGCAAGCGATCGTGGTTTTGGATTTGTTGCAATTGAAGATGAAGAAAAAGATATTTATATCCCACCTAATATGACCAATTATGCATTAGATGGAGATAAAGTAACGGTGGACATTATCAAACCTGCGGAACCTTGGTCAGATAAAGGTGCTGAAGGAAAGATAAATGCTATTATTGAACGTAAATTTACTCAATTAGTTGGGGAATTTTATGCGTACAGTGAAGAAGGAATCGAAGAAACGGGTTTATATGGCTACCTTGATCCTCAAGATAAAAAAATTACAGACATTCGTGTCTTTATTGAAGCTGAAGGAATCAAACCGGTTGACGGCTCTATTGTTGTCGTAGAAATAACCTTGTATCCAGATGATGAATTTCCAAGAAGTATGCAAGGGATCGTTAAAAAAGTTGTAGGACATATAAACGATCCAGGAATCGACATTTTAACCATCGTTTACAAACACGGTATTCCAACTGAATTTTCGCCAGAGGCTATACAACAAGCAGATGAAGTACCGGACAGTATTAAAGAATCTGATCTTGAAGGACGTCGTGATTTAAGAGATGAAGTTCTTGTGACCATCGATGGAGAAGACGCAAAAGACTTGGATGATGCTGTAGGCTTGAAATTATTAGATAATGGGAATTATCAACTTGGTGTTCATATAGCAGATGTTTCCTATTATGTAACAGAAGATAGTCCTTTAGACAAAGATGCATTTGAAAGAGGAACCAGCGTATACTTAACCGATCGAGTTATTCCAATGATTCCTCAACGTTTATCCAACGGAATCTGTTCGTTAAACCCTCATGTAGACCGTCTAACGATGAGCTGTGTGATGGAAATGACACCAGATGGAGAAATTGTCGGACAAGATATTTTCCAAAGTGTGATACGGACAACTGAACGGATGACTTATACTGAAGTAAACGAAATATTAACGGATAAGAATCCAGAAACACGTAAAAAATATAGTAATTTAGTAGACATGTTTGAATTAATGGAAAATCTGCATCATACACTTGAGAAAAAACGTAAATCTCGTGGAGCGATTGACTTTGATACAAAAGAAGCCAAAATTATTGTTGACCCTGAAGGTAAGCCATTAGATATTGTATTAAGAGAACGTGGTGTTGGTGAACGCTTGATTGAATCCTTTATGTTGGCAGCGAATGAAACGGTATCTGAACATTTCTCTAAAATGGAAGTTCCGTTAATTTACCGTATCCATGAACAACCGGATAGTGACCGTATGCAAAAATTCATGGAATTTGTTACCGCATTTGGTATTACCGTTAAAGGTACCAGCCAAGATGTTTCTCCTAAGACATTACAAACAGTTGTTAATAGTGTTAAAGGTAAGCCTGAGGAACAGGTTGTTTCAACGATGATGTTACGAAGTATGAAACAAGCTAAATATGATGTGGAACCATTAGGTCACTTTGGACTGGGAGCAGAATATTATTCGCACTTCACGTCTCCAATTCGTCGTTATCCTGACTTAATTCTACACCGTTTGATTCGTTCGTATGGTGAAAAAGGAACAGGTTCTGCTCAAAAAGTGAAATGGGAAAATCGTTTACCGGATATTGCTGAGCAGACATCAAAAGCGGAACGTCGCGCAGTTGATGCTGAAAGAGAAACGGATGCATTGAAGAAAACTGAATTTATGGCAGATAAAGTTGGCGAAATCTATGAAGGAATCATTGGTTCGGTATTGAAATTCGGTTTGTTCGTTGAATTGCCGAATACAGTTGAAGGTCTGGTCCATATTTCAAATATGAAAGACGACTACTTTAATTATATCGAGGAACAAATGATGCTCGTTGGAGAACGTACAGGGGTCGTATACCGTATTGGACAAAAAGTAAAAGTGAAAATAACAAAAGCAGATCCTGAAACACGTGAAATTGATTTTGAATTGGTTCCAGATCCGGATGCACCTAAATATGATGGACCTAAACGTTCAACAAAAGGCAGAGGTAGAGGGAATAGTCAAACTCGTGGAAAAAATAGTGGTTCAAAAGAGAAATTTTCATCTTATAAACCTAAAGAAAAAGAATCAAGCAAAAAGAAAAGCAAACCTTTTTATAAAGAGGTAGCTAAAAAGAAAAAACCTAAGAAAAAATAAGTTTTTTTAATGAGTTAGGAGGCGGTCATAGATGCCAAAAGGTTCAGGTAAAGTACTTGCACAAAATAGAAAAGCGAGCTACGATTTTTCAATATTAGATACAGTAGAAGCTGGAATAGTATTGCAAGGAACAGAGATCAAATCTATTAGAGCAGGTCGAATCAATCTAAAAGACGGATACGCTAAAATACAAAATGGTGAAATTTATTTGCACAATGTTCATATCAGCCCTTATGAACAAGGAAATCAATTTAATCATGATCCGTTAAGAACAAGAAAATTGTTGATGCACAAAAAACAAATCACGAATTTATTGGGGGAAACAAAATCTAGCGGAAATACGCTGATTCCTTTAAAGGTCTACCTAAAAGATGGATACGCAAAAGTATTGATTGGCTTAGCAAAAGGGAAGAAAAAATACGACAAACGTGAAGATTTGAAACGAAAAGATCAAAAACGTGAATTGGATCGTGCATTAAGATCAAGATAAGCACGGTCAAATTTGCTTAATCGTTACTGTTGACTTTGATAAAGTAAGTGATGTAAAGTAAGCATAAGAAATGTAAGGTTTAAAAATTGGGTGTGAAAGAAGGACTAACAATGTCTGTTTACGATTATACGGTTACTGAAATTGGTGGAGAAGAAGTTTCGCTATCAAAATACAAAGGAAAAGTTTTACTAATTGTGAACACAGCTACAGAATGTGGTTTGGCTCCTCAATTAGAAGGTTTAGAAAAATTGTATCAAACGTATAAAGAGCAAGGACTAGTTGTACTAGGTTTCCCTTCTAATCAATTTATGAATCAAGAACCTCGTGAAGGTGAAGAAATCGCAATTTTTTGTCAAAAAAATTATGGTGTTTCTTTTCAGTTTCATGAAAAAATCCTGGTGAATGGGAAAAATGCAGATCCGCTTTACCACTACCTTACATCAGAGACAGGAAACAAAAAAATCAAATGGAATTTCACAAAATTTTTAATTGGTCGAGATGGTGAAATTATTGAACGATTTGGTTCAACAAAGGTACCTGAAAAAATGGAAACGAATGTAGCTGAAGCAGTAACGAACAGTTGATGGTGTGAAAAAGGTTCTCAGACAAGCAGTCTTGGGACCTTTTTTTATTAGAGACGTTTTGAAATTAAATACTTTCTTGTAAGAATGAGGGTTTTTTTAGCATATTAAGAAGAAAAAAATGAATCAGAAACATGGTATACTGATTTGGTATAGATTATAAAGGGGTGAGAAAACATGGACACAACTAAAAAGTACTTGAATTTATTAGCTAAAGAATACCCATCCATTGGGGATACAACTACTGAAATCATCAATTTGGAAGCTATTATGAATTTACCTAAAGGTACGGAACATTTTGTTAGCGATGTTCATGGAGAATATGAATCTTTTCAACATGTGCTTAGAAATGGATCAGGCAATGTAAAAGAGAAGATAAAAGAAATTTTTCATAATCGTTTAAGTCAAAGAGAAATGAACAGCTTAGCAACATTAATTTATTATCCTGAAAATAAAATTCAATTGGTCTGTAATGAGTTTGAAGATCAAGAAGAAATAAATGAATGGTATAGCATTACATTGTCTAGATTAATAGAGTTATGTGTATTTGTAGCTTCAAAGTACACTCGGTCAAAAGTCCGGAAGGCTTTGCCAAATGAATTTGCTTATATTATTGAAGAGCTGCTATCGAAAGATGGAGATGGCTATACAAATAAAGAAGATTACTATAGTGAGATTATTGGCAGTATTATTTCATTGGACAGAGGAACTGATTTTATTACGGCTATATCCTATCTGATCCAACGTCTTGTAGTGGATCAATTGCATGTTGTAGGAGATATTTATGATAGAGGTCCTTATCCAGATAAAATTATCGATACATTAATGGAACATCATTCGGTTGATGTACAATGGGGAAACCACGATATCTTGTGGATGGGAGCGGCAAGTGGTTCAGCGGTTTGTATTGCAAATGTCCTACGCATCAGTGCCCGCTATGATAATTTAGAAATTATTGAAGATGCTTATGGTATCTCGTTACGCCAGTTGCTTACATTTGCGGAAATGACGTATCCAGAAGATTTGAAAAGTTGCTTTTATCCTAAAGTAGACCCTAACAAAGAAGATTATTTTGAAGATGAAATCCGTCAAATCACTAAAATGCATCAAGCTATTTCAGTGATACAGTTTAAACTTGAGGGTGTAATCATTAATCGACATCCTGAATTTCAATTGGATCACCGATTAGTATTAAATGGAATCAATTATGAAAATGGAACGATTTCAATCAGGGGAAAAGAGTATCCGTTATTAAATACCAATTTTCCAACGATTGATCCTGCTGATCCTTATAAATTAACTCCAGAGGAAGAGTTTGTTGTCGAAAAATTGATTACAGCGTTTAAAAATTGTGGACGTCTGCAACACCATATTTCTTATTTGTACAGCAAAGGCAATATGTACCTTACGTATAATGATAATTTATTGTTCCATGGCTGTATGCCTCTGACTGAAACCGGTGAATTTATGGGAATGGAAATCCAAGGGGAACAATACGCTGGAAAAAAATTATTGGACAAGTTTGAGGAAGTACTACGAAAAGGGTATTTAAATAAAGGTCATAAAGATAATGACAAGTATTTAGATTATGTATGGTATTTATGGACCGGTCCAGTATCTTCACTTTTTGGAAAAGACCAAATGACGACCTTCGAACGGTATTATGTTGCAGATAAAGCTACCCATGAAGAAAAGAAAAATGCTTATTATGCTATGCGCAATGATGAAAAAACATGTGAAAAGATTTTAAGTGAGTTTGGTTTAGACCCTCTTAAAGGGCATATCATTAATGGACACACACCTGTGAAAGAAAAGCGCGGAGAGGATCCCATAAAAGCCAATGGACGGATCATTGTCATTGATGGCGGATTTTCTAAAGCGTATCAAGGAACAACTGGGTTAGCAGGGTATACATTGTTGTACAACTCTTATGGAATGGTTTTAGTTTCTCATCAACCGTTCACTTCTGTAAATGACGCAATTGAAAATGAAATAGACATCATGTCTACCAGAAGAGTGATTGACCGAGAATTAGACCGCAAAAAGGTTCGAGAAACCGATGTGGGTAAAGAACTCACCAAGCAAGTCAGTGATTTGAAAGAATTATTAGAAGCTTATCGTAATGGAGATATTGTTGAAAAACAAAAACAAAATTACTCTGTTCTTAAGTAATAAGCTTTTTTAACACAATGTTTACTTAAAACTAAACGGATATTTATATTATGGCTCGTTTTTTTGGTACAATAAGGTAGACACTAAAAGAATAAACACAACTACTGTACTGGAGGAGATTTTTTATGGAAGAAGGCTGCACTTTTTATTTTGTACGTCATGGCCAAACTTACTTTAATCATTACAAAAGAATGCAAGGGTGGTCTAACACTCCGTTAACGCCAAAAGGACGCGACGATGTTCGCAGCAGTGGAAGAGGTTTAGCGGATGTTGAGTTTGATGCCGCTTATACAAGTGACTTAAGTCGTACGATTGAAACAGCAACGATCATATTAGAAGAAAACAAAAAAGGCAAAGATATGACACTAAAATCGATGCCAGAATTTCGTGAAGTTTTCTTCGGATCATTCGAAGGCAGCGATGTGGATGAAACTTGGGGAAAAGTGAATGAAGAAATGGGTTATTCAAGTGTTGCTGAGATGTGGGCTGAAACGTCTATTCCTGAACAAATGAATGCCTTTAAAAAAGCAGATCCTTACCACGATGCTGAAGACTTTCTAACGTTTTGGCTAAGAGTAGAACAAGGATTGATTAAACTAGTGGACAAACATCGTGACACTGGAGATAAAGTCATGATCGTCGCTCACGGAAATACCATTCGCTATTTGCTGAATAATTTAGTTCCAGAACTTGAAAATCCACAACCGTTATTGAATGCAAGTGTCTCAGTTGTAAAATATTACAATGGGAGATACCATTTGGAAACCTATAATGAAGTTGGGCATTTTATAGAGTTGTAACATAGACTGAAAAGTTTTTTACAAAAAGGAGATTAATATGGTACTGCCAAAAGCATTAGTTTTTTTCGATTTAGATGGAACACTTTTAAATAATAAATCTGAAGTAGACCAAGAAGTCACTCTTGCTCTAGAAAAACTGAAAGAAAATGGGGGAGTTCCATTTATCGCCACAGGAAGAAGTCCTCTTGAAATTCAACATGTACTAGATACGACGCCCATTGAATCGTTTATTACGCTAAACGGTCAATACATTATGTATGAAGGCAAAGAAATTTACCGCAGTCAAATGCCTAAAGAGTTATTGATTCGCTTAAAAGAAGCGGCTGATGAATTAAATTTAGCCGTTTCATTCTATACAAGTGATAAAATTAGGGTTACGTATACTTCCCAAGAAGTAGAGCGTGCCTATAACTTTCTTCATGCAAAAGCACCGGCTGTTGATGCGGCAATTCATTTAAATGAAGAAGTCTTAATGGCCTTGATTTTAACAACTGACACGTCTATCGATGATCAATTTAGGGAAAAATTTCCTGAGTTGTCCTTCTATAGAAACACACCATACAGCATCGATGTGATTACAAAAGGCAATTCAAAAGCTACGGGTATCCAAGAATTGGTCAAATTAATGCAATTTGATACTATTCCAACGTATGCGTTTGGCGATGGTCCCAATGATCTAGAGATGGTAAGTCACGCTGATTACGGTGTTGCCATGGCAAACGGCATTGATGTGTTAAAAAATAATGCGGATTATATTACATCTAGTCACATTGAAGGCGGAATTATTGAAGGATTAGAATTTTACGACTTAATTAAATAAGCTGATAAAGCTCTAAAAAGAGACATTAGGATTTTTCCTAGTGTCTCTTTTTTTTTGTATAAACCAACAGTAATATACATTTTATATACATTAATAGATTAATAATTGTATAAAATAATTATTTTACTCTTTTTGGTTGCATAAATAATTCGTTTTGTTATAATAAGAATAATTAAAATCACATGAAAGTAGGTTAAGAATTGATGAAAGCAGCTATTGTTGGTGCAACGGGATATAGCGCATTAGAACTTATCCGTTTATTAAGCCGTCACCCACATGTAACCGTTACGGAAATGATCTCACATACTCATGATGAAGAATTGTTAAGCGATATGTACCCTCATATGAAATCCATTATTGAAAAACCTATGATTGAATATGATCTTTCTTATCTTGAAAAAGAAGTAGATGTATTATTTTTTGCAACTCCAGCTGGTATCAGTAAGTCGTTGATTCCAGAGGTTTTAAAAACGTCTCTGCAATGCATTGATTTAAGTGGAGATTTTAGATTACTAAAAAAGGATTATGAAGAATGGTATGGAGCAGAGGCTGCAGCAAGTGAAGTGCAAGAAAAAGCCACTTTTGGATTAGCTGAAATTTATAAAGAAGAAATAAAGAATGCTGCTTTCATTTCTAATCCAGGATGTTACTCAACCGCTGCTTTATTAGGATTGATTCCTATTGTCCAAACGGAATGGATTACCAAAAAAGGCATCGTTATTGATGCTAAAAGTGGTACTTCAGGCGCAGGACGTACACTTTCAAGAATGACTCATTTTTCAGAAATGAATGAAGCACTCATTCCTTATAAGTTTGGAAAGCATCAGCATACACCTGAGATTGAGCATTACTTATCTAAAGAAGCGGGTGAAGAAATAAAAGTGACCTTAGCAACCCACTTAGTACCTATGACCAGAGGACTCTTGTGCACTATGTATATTCCATTGAACCAATCCGTAACGTCAAGGGATATTTGGGAATTGTACCAAGACTTTTACGAACATGATCCTTTTATTCGCCTTCAACCACTTGGATCATTGCCTCAAACCAAACAAGTTACTGGAAGCAATTACGTTGATATAGGCATTCACGTCGATGAACGAACAGAACAATTGATCGTTGTTGTAGCGATAGATAATTTAGTCAAAGGAGCAGCAGGTCAAGCTATTCAAAATTTGAACTTGATGAACAACTGGCCGATTGACGAAGGGTTAGAATATAGCCCCATATACCCTTGAAAAAGTGAGGAGAAAAATGATGATGGTAACAGATATTACGCAACTGACACAAAAAATCCATATAGTAAAGGATGGGCATGTTACATCTCCAAAAGGTTTTACAGCTGGAGGTGTACATACTGGTTTACGAAAAAAAGCTCTTGATTTTGGATGGATCCATTCAGAAGTACCGGCTACTGCGGCAGGGGTTTACACATTAAATAGTTTTCAAGCAGCTCCACTGAAGTTGACCAAAAAACATGTAGATACAGGAAAAAAAATCCAGACACTAGTAGTGAATTCTGGAAATGCTAATTCTTGTACGGGTGAAGACGGTATAAAAAAAGCTCAAGCAACAGCGGAATTGGTTGCGAAAGAAAAAGGCATTGAAGAGCATCTAGTAGCCGTTGCATCTACTGGAATCATCGGCGTTCCTCTACCATTTGAACCGATAAAAAAAGGCATTCAATACCTAAACGATCCGCTTTGTCAAAACGTAACCGATTTTGAACGGGCTATTTTAACAACGGATATTGAAACGAAGCAGATAGCAGTGGAATTTGAGATTGACGGGAAACACATTACGATTGGAGGAGCTGCAAAAGGCTCGGGTATGATCCACCCTAATATGGCAACGATGCTTGGTTTTATTACAACAGATGCTGTTGTAGATAGCAAAAGCTTAGAACAAGCATTGAAAGCAACGACGGATAAGACTTTTAATATGATTACAGTTGATGGAGACTCGAGTACAAATGATATGGTACTTGCGTTAGCCAATGGAACACAAGGCAATACTCTTTTAACTCAAGACCATCCACAATGGGCAGTTTTTTTAGAAGGTTTTCAATATGTTTGCAAAATACTGGCTAAGTCGATTGCACGTGATGGAGAAGGTGCTACCAAATTAATTGAAGTAGAAGTGATCGGAGCAAAAACAGATGAAGTGGCTCAAGCTGTGGCCAAATCAGTTATTTCGTCGAATTTAGTAAAAACAGCAATGTACGGTTCAGATGCCAATTGGGGAAGAATTATCACAGCAATAGGATACAGCAATCAAAAAATTGAACCGGAACACGTAAAGGTTTTGATCGGCGATACAGTAGTGGTTGAGAAAGGGATCGGTGTTCCTTTCGATGAAGAAACCGTTATGCTTACGTTAGTGAAGGATGATGTCAAGCTGACCATTGATTTACAACAAGATCAGCATTCAGCAACAGCATGGGGTTGTGATCTAACCTATGATTACATTCGTATCAATTCATCCTATCGGACATGAGGTGAGAAAATGGATATACTAATTATGAAAATCGGTGGAAGCATACAAGATAAGTTACCAAAGTCATTCTATCAAATGATCGCCCAACTGCAACAAACAAAAAAATGTTATCCGGTGATTGTTCATGGCGGAGGTCCAATGATTAATGAGTTATTGGAAAAATTAACGATTCCTACAAAGTTTGTCAATGGATTGCGTGTGACCACAAAAGAAGTTTTAACAGTTGTAGAAATGGTTTTAAGCGGGTCCATCAACAATGAAATCGTGACTCATTGCCAGATTCAACAACTACAAGCTATTGGGATTAGTGGCATCGATCATGGCTTGCTAAAGGTCAAACCTATCCAAACTACTGAAGAAATTGGTTTTGTTGGAGAAGTGACTGAGGTCAATACAGCTTTTCTAATGAACTTAATGGAAAACAATATCATTCCAGTGATTTCACCTATTGGAATGGATGAAACAGGTCAACACTATAATATCAATGGGGATATGGCAGCAGCAGCAATCGCAAAAGCGTTAGGTGGAAAGCTAGCTTTTATCAGCAATGTTCCTGGAGTCATGGAACAAAAAAAAGATTGTTTGAAGATCCACTCTTCACTAACAAAAGGAGAAGCAGAACAATTAATTAAAGAAGAAATCATTACTGATGGAATGATACCTAAAGTGCGTTCTGCTATTGGAAGTCTTTCTGTTCATATGAAACAAGCGGTTATCTTGAATGGACTGAAACCAGAAGATATTGCAAGTTATCTAAAGGGAAATGAAGTGGGTACACAATTTGTCTATAAGGAGGAAGTAATCTATGGCTAAAGAAGAAAAACAAGCAGCCCTTATGTCAACTTATGCGCGTTTTCCGATTACTATGACCAAAGGAAAAGGAACGTATGTATGGGATGATAAAAATGAAGCGTACTTAGATTTTACATCGGGTATTGCGACTTGCAACTTAGGGCATGTTCCTGATCCAGTAGCACAAAAGTTGCACCAACAATTAGATTCATTATGGCACTGTTCCAATTTATATGAGATTCCATTGCAAACCCAATTAGCAGAAGAGCTCGTTCATTATTCGCAATTTGATCAAGTCTTTTTTTGCAATAGCGGAGCAGAAGCTAATGAAGCAGCGTTAAAAATTGCTCGTAAATACGCAAAAGATCATGGTCATCCAGAACGCACATCAGTAGTTTCCTTTAAAGACTCCTTTCATGGAAGAACCTTTGCTACGTTGTCTGTAACCGGACAAGAAAAAGTTCAGACGGGGTATGAACCTTTAATGGCAGGTGTACGGTCTCTAAATTTTAATGAAGAATCTGATCTTGGGAAAATCCATAACGGAAAAACAGCTGCAGTATTGTTGGAGCTTGTTCAAGGGGAAGGCGGGGTCAATCCGGCACAAAAGGAGTGGCTTCATTCCTTGCAAGAGATCTGCCAAACATACGACATTCTCTTAATGGTAGATGAAGTTCAAACTGGTATGGGAAGAACAGGAACGTTGTTTGCTTATGAACAATACGGTATTGAACCAGATGTTCTGACACTAGCTAAAGGTTTGGGATCGGGCTTTCCGATTGGTGCAATGCTAGCTAAAACACACGTTGCAAAATCCTTTACTCCAGGAACCCACGGTACAACTTTTGGAGGGAATCCATTAGCAGCTGCAGCCGGAGTAGCTACCTTAAGCGAAATGACCAAACCAGGATTTATGAAAGAGGTACAGAAAAAAGCAACATCTTTTAAAGAACAATTGGAACATTTAGCCAATCAGTTTAGTGTGATAAAAAATGTAAAAGGAATGGGTTTTCTAATCGGAATTGAAGTAGATAGGGAAGCGAAAGAACTCGTAACCTTATTGCAAGAAAAGCATGTTTTGACACTAACAGCAGGTCCAAAAGTCTTGCGTGTATTGCCACCGTTGACCGTTACAACTGAAGAAATAAACAAGTTTCTTCAAAAATTTGAAGAGGTGCTTATTTCAATACAAAAAAATAAGTGAAAAGAAAGTGAGTGAGAGATTGAGAATGGCAGAACAAAATTGGAAACTAAGCAAAAAGGATATTTTACAAGTAGCAGATTTAACAAGAAAAGAGTTAACTGCACTTATTCAAGACGCGATCGTCATGAAACAACAAACCAAAGCAGGGATTCCACATCCACACTTGCAAGGGAAAACACTGGGCATGATTTTTGAGAAGTCTTCTACACGAACGAGGGTGTCTTTTGAAGTAGGGATGACACAACTAGGAGGTCACGCCTTATTTTTAAGTTCGAAAGATATTCAGCTAGGTAGAGGTGAGAGTATTGCGGATACTGCAAAAGTGCTTTCTCGTTATGTGGATGGACTGATGATTCGTACGTTTGGGCATGAAATCATTGAGGAATTCGCAGAAAATTCATCAGTACCTATTATAAATGGGTTAACCAATGAACACCATCCGATGCAAGTTCTAGCAGATTTAATGACGATCTATGAAAAAAAGGGGAATTTAGAAGGCTTAACAATGGCTTATGTAGGAGATGGGAACAATAATATGCCCCATTCATTAATGGAGGGGGCTGCCATTATGGGGATGAACATGCGCATAGCTAGTCCCAAAGGGTATGAACCTCTAGAAGCTGTTTTTCAACATGCAAAAAGTAAAGCTGAACAGTTAGGAGTCACTATCCACTTTACATATGATCCAATAGAAGCAGTAAAAGAAGCAGATATTGTTGTAACGGATGTATGGACAAGTATGGGAATGGAAGCTGAAGAAACAGAACGCTTAACGGTGTTTTCATCGTATCAAGTAAATGCAGCCTTGACTCATTATGCAAAGGAAGATTTTATATTCCTACATTGCCTTCCTGCACACCGTGGCGAAGAAGCGACTACTGAAATTATTGATGGCAACCACTCAGTCGTATTTGATGAAGCAGAGAATCGCTTGCATGCTCAAAAAGCTGTGTTGAAAAAATTAATGGAAAATCGCTAAACCTAAAAAAGCCATCAGGTATCAATCCTGATGGCTTTTTTAGGTTTAGATGAAACGAAATTCTATATTAGATACTGAGTTGGATAAAAGTAGTTCTAAAGGCTTTTTAATGAATAAGTCAGCGATCAGCTTCATGTCATGAGAAGACTTATTGATAATGACCACTCTAGTGCCATGCAGATCGAAACCTTAGGGCTTCCAGATTTTTGATGAAGTCCATCAAAGTTTTGAGTGATAATTTGGATAGGTTCATCGGTTTTTCTAAGGAGGCTAAATAGTGATTTGGTGCATTTGGTTTAAAAGGTGTTTCACCCCGGAATCGATGACTAAAAAACACTTCTGAGTTTTCCATTGTCGTGTATACACCATCAGCAGAATATGTATACACGAATAAGACGGAACAAAATGAAATAATAGAAGCTTTTGAACAAGCAAGTAAGAAAACCTTCGATATGCGAATATCATTCGTAGTATGTGGTTAGAGTATGAAGGAGATGAACTAGCAACAGTAACCGGCGAAGCGGAAGAATACAATGGGAAAATGAGAACCTATGTATCACGCGCGAAAATGTCATTTGAATTTTTTTTATATAACGAGATGAGCACTTAGTTACGTACATTTTTGTTTTTATTATTACGAAACTAAGGTTCACGAACGAGGGTTGTTTAATTCGTATTTTTCAATTAACATAAGAATAAGGGAAGAGATTGGTATAGGAGGATATTCATTTGAAAAAATTTCTTATAGGATTAGTTTTAACATTGTTTATACTTAGTTTGTTACCGTTGGTAATTTACATAACGTATCAAAATATAGAAGAAGTCGAGGTAACCGAATCTATACAAGAAGAATCTATCGAATCCGAAGCGGTCGAAAGTTCTGAAAGTGTTGAATCGCAACCGCAAGAAAGCCACCCGGCACGTGATGAAAGTGTGCCTTTTGTAGAAGCCGAAGAAGCATTCATACAAAACATGCACGACATGACGCACCAAAAAGTATATGCGGAAGACGATCATTACGACATGGAAGCGAGTATACAAGGCATCAATGGTTTACTATCGATACTAGACCTAACGAACTTCGAAGATGAAAATTATTATCGTGAAGTATTAACTACATGGAAAGAAGGCGATTTTTCTAACGCCGTAGAAGTTCATAACAAAATGGTAACCGATCAAGGTAGACCCGAAGATGTAGCTGAACGATTATTGACAACGGAAGAAGAACAAGAATTTGTTCAAATAAATTTCAGATAATGGTGTAAGGGGAAATGAAAGTTGAAAAATTTTATGTTGGGATTAATCGGGGTAATTGTGTTAGGAGGAATTATGGCCGTAGTGTTTATATCTATTGAAAAGTCGAAAGACACCGAAGTAGCAGAATCTATACAGGCGGAATCAAGCGAGCCACTACCTTACGAATATTCAAAAAAAGGATTCGAGCAAAGAATCCACGAAATGACACATCAAAAAGTATATGCAGAAGATAAGTGGGGCGCATTTGAAATGAAAGAAGAAAACATCAACATGTTGCTATCCATACTAGATGAAACTGAAATAGAAAACGAAGATTCCTATCGTGAAATATTGAATAAGTGGAAAATGGGAGACTTTTCGAATTCAGTAGAAGTGCACAATAGTATATGGTCTTCAAATGAGGGGGACATCGGTGAAGCGGAACGATTAGCTACGCCAGAAGAAGAAAAGATATTTGTCGAAGAAAACTTCCGAATGGACTGATTAAAAAAATAAGATTTAAGTCGGATTAATTTCCGGCTTATTTTTTTCCTTTTGTTGCGAAATGAAAATATATACAACAGTTAACACATCGAATTATACTAAAAGGGGGTTCTATGTAAAGCCAAAATTCAAGGTAGAAGATCAAGAAATCGAAACACATATTCAATTTACAACTAGTACAATAATGTAGGGGTACGTTAATAGTTAGGCTTAATTTGAACTGCCATAGCAGAGTGAACTCAATTCTTTATATGGCTATAAGTACTTCATATTCCTCCAGAAAGATGATTAACAGTACTCACGCAATTTAGTAAATAACTACAAAAAAAGGTAGGTAAATACTGAAATAACAGTATTTACCTACCTTTATCTTACTAGTTTTTCCAACTAATTTCCTATGGAAGCGAGGGGAGTCGAACCCCTGTCCAAATATATCGGCACCTAGACGTCTACGTTCATAGTTGTACT
>NZ_JBEMBC010000032.1:0-27743 GCF_040274425.1 Carnobacterium sp. | reverse complement strand
TCTTTACCATAAGATTTTCTTCCTTTCACTTCTCTAATCCAAAATTAGTTTAATCAAACTCTTCGTATTCATTTGGATGTTGCCCTTCTACTCTGCCCTCTTCACCTTTATCTAATGCATCGATTTCTTGAATATCTTCTTTTGACAATTCAAAATCAAACACATCTAAATTAGCTTTTTGGTGACTGAAGGAAGAAGCTTTTACAATCGGCATCACACCATTTTGTAAGTTCCAACGGATGATGATTTGTGCAGGTTCTTTTCCATATTTTTCGGCTAACTTAACAATCGTTTCATTTTCTAACACATCATTGATCTCACGACCGAATGGACTCCAAGCTTCCGTTAAGATGCCTAATTTTTTGTTGGCTTCTATTAATGCATTGTTATTAAAGTACGGGTGGCGCTCAATTTGATTGGTTGCAGGAGTAACGCCCGTCTTTTCAATGATACGTTCAAGGTGTTCTGGCAAAAAATTCGATACACCAATCGTTTTTATCAATCCAAATTTTTGTGCATCAACTAATGCTTGCCAAGCTTCATCATATTTATCTTGTTTAGGCAGTGGCCAGTGAATCAAGTATTTATCAAAGTAATCAATCCCTATACGGTACAACGATTCTTGAATCATCTTGATTGCCTTATCGTATTCATGCGCTTTTCCTGGTAGTTTTGAATTTATCATTAATTCTTCACGTGGAACAGATGTACGTCGAATTGCTTCTCCTACCATTCCTTCATTCATATAGTTGGTTGAAGTATCGATAAGTCGATAGCCCACATCAATTGCTGTGAGAACGCTATTTACACCTATAGCTCCTTGGATATTTACTGTTCCAAATCCAATAACTGGTAAACTTGTTCCGTCATTTAGTTCAAATTTCTCAATTTTTGTCATTTTACTTTCATCCTTTCTATGAATACTTTACAGTATCCAGTATAAAGGAATAAACAAGGAGTATCATGTAATATGCCTACAGTTATTAAAGTGAAAAAAATATTAAGTCAATGAGTATCAGT
The DNA here is from genome assembly GCF_040274425.1 of Carnobacterium sp. Classification (NCBI taxonomy): domain Bacteria; kingdom Bacillati; phylum Bacillota; class Bacilli; order Lactobacillales; family Carnobacteriaceae; genus Carnobacterium; species Carnobacterium sp. Next base: position 26,723 of record NZ_JBEMBC010000032.1, on the reverse strand, counting down.
TATTTATTCCCCTATGTTATAAGTCCAAATGTAAAAAAGATCTCGCCAATGCATCATCTTCTTTTATAGCAGTACTTGATCAATTTCAAATGAAAAAAGGCTGAGATTTAGAAAACCTCGGCCTTTTCTTACGATTTTTAGTTATTCTCCAATAAAATCTTTACATCAAAAGGTTTAAGCTCTATGTTTCTAGTTACTTGATCGCCAGTTAAAAGATCTTTATACCCTTCAAAAGGTGTTTCAACCGTTTGGCTTTCTTCAGTATGGTTCATTAAAAAGTAAAATTCATTCTCTGCTTTTTTACGACTGGCGATTTCAACACCAGCTGGTAAATATTCAAATCCTTGAATCCCTTTAGATTTAAGCAGTTTTCCAATCAGTTCATCCAACAGTTTTTGTTCAGGGACTGTTCCAATGTACCAAGCTTCTCCTGCTCCAAAATTATTTTTTGTGATGGTTGGCATCCCTTTATAAAAATCTGTACCGTATTCAGCGATTACTTCCGCGCCTTCAGTATGCAATAGATCACACACCATTCGACAATCATATTTCTCTTGATTAAATTGCCCTTTTTTCATTACTACTTGGTTTCGTTGTTCAGGAGCTAAAGCATCAATTTCCTCTACCCAAATTCCCAACACATCTCTTAGTGGACCTGGATAGCCTCCCAAATGAACATTATCGCTTTGATCAACAATTCCACTCATAAATGTTGTCACAAAGGCACCGCCATTTTTTACGTACTGTTCAATTTTTTCTGATATGCCTTCTTTGACCATATAAAGTACTGGCGCTAAAATCACATCATATTTTTCGAAGTCTGTATCCATATGGATCATATCAACTGGCACTTGTTGGTTGTAACAAGCATCATAATAGTTTTGGATCTGTTCTACATAACGCAGATCAACAGTTGGTCCGCTAGTGTATTCCAGTGCCCAATAGTTATCCCAATCAAATAAAATCCCTACTTTTGCTGGGGTTTCTGCTCCAATAAGTGCATCTCCCAACTGCTCAAGTTCTTTACCTAACTCAGCAACTTCGCGAAACACTCGTGTATTTTCATGTCCAACATGCTCAATGACTGCACCGTGGAACTTTTCTGTGGCACCTTTTGAACGGCGCAATTGGAAAAATTGAATCGTATCGCCTCCATGTGCAATTGTTTGATAACTTTGTGCTCGCATTTTCCCTGGACGTTTCAAAGCATTATATGGCTGCCAATTTTGTTGACTGGGGGTTTGTTCCATCAACATAAAACTTTGTCCATCTTTTAGTCCGCGCATCAAATCATGGTTCATTGCCGTGTGACTTAATGGTGTTTGATGACTTGGGTAACTATCCCAAGAAACAAAATCCATTTCTTTTGCCCATTTAAAATAATCTAAACTCTTATAGGCGCCCATCAAATTAGTGGTTACAGGAGTTTCCTTATCAAATCTACGAATTTCTTGTTTTTCCAGTTTAAAATTATTCAATAAACTGTCTGAATTAAACCGACGATAATCAATTGAAAGACCTGCAAAAGCAGCAGCTGTATCGCTGATTCCGTCCCCTAAATAATTTGGTGGTGTGATATCATCGAAACTATAAAGTGTATGTCCCCAAAAATTCATATTCCAAGCTTCATTTACCGCATCCACCGTTTGATATTTGTCTTTCACCCATACCCTAAATGCCTTTGCACAGTTGTCACAGTAGCATTCACCGCTGTATTCATTTGAAATATGCCATACTTTGACATTTGGATGGTCTCCATAACGTTCTGCTAATTTATTTACCAGCTTTTTAGCAAAACCTTGGAAACTTGGACTGTTTGGACAATGATTGTGTCGATGACCATGACGGTGTTTACGTCCTTCAAAATCTACACGATTAACATCTGGATACTGTCTAGACATCCAGGCTGGCAAAGCAGCTGTAGATGTTCCTAAAATAATGGTATATTCTTCTTTAGTCAGCATATCAATGATATCATCTAACTCTGAAAAGTCGTATTCGTTTTCAGAAGGTTGTAACTTTGCCCACGAAAAAACATTGATAGTTGCTGTATTGATGCTAGCTTTTTTAAAAATGCGCATATCTTCGTCCCAAATATCTCTTGGCCATTGCTCTGGATTATAATCTCCACCATATAGCATGTTGTCAAAAAATTGTTTACCCATTTTATACCTCCAGCAGTTATCTATTAAAGAGAACAAAATATAGTATTATCTTATAACTTTGTTCTCTTCTTTAATTTTTTAAAGTTTAATCTCTACTTTTGCCTTTTCTAAACCAATGAGTGTTCCTCTATCTGAAGATTCTTCTTTGCCTCCATTGACAGATTGAACTGACTCAATGTTGTGCAACAATACTTTCACGCCATTCGTTCCTTCTGTTGAAACCGTCAAAATATCGCCGGTACGTTCAACAACTACTTTCCCTATTTCTAATCCCAATTTGTCGTATACTCTTGTTTCTGCTGATCGTCCATCAGACAATTCAAAAATATGAACGATGATATCTTTTTCATAATCGTATTCAGCTTGATTGTCTACTGAACCTTCAATAATAATACTGTCAGGTCTAGCTAATAATGGTAAGGTCATGTAATCATGAACTTCATGATACCAACGGCCGCCTTCTAATACTTCATTTGTTAAATAATTTGTCCAACGTCCTTCTGGAACATAAAAATCTACTTCACCACGATCATTAAAAATTGGAGCTACAAGTAAATTATCACCCAACATATATTGACGATCCAAGGTTTGTGCAGAGCTGTCTTCTGGAAATTCTAGTACCATTGAACGCATCATAGGGATACCTTCTACAGTTGTTTTTACAGCTTGACTCATTAGGTAAGGCATTAAGCTTAATTTTAACTTAGTAAACTTACGTGAAACATCTACCGCTTCTTCGTCATAAACCCAAGGCACCTTATACTCTTTACTTCCGTGGTAACGACTATGAGAAGACAATAAACCGAACTGTGTCCAACGTTTATATAAATCTGGTGTAGAGCCTTCTTCAAATCCAGCAATATCGTGGCTCCAGAAACCAAATCCACTCATCCCAAACGACAATCCTGCTCTTAATGATTCAGCCATAGATGGGTAATCAGATGTACAATCTCCACCCCAGTGAACAGGGAATTTTTGCCCCCCGACAGTTGCAGAACGAGCAAATAATACAGCATCATTTTCCTCACGTTTTTCTTTCAACAAATCAAATACGACTTGGTTATACAATTGAGTATAGTAGTTATGCATACGATATGGATCTGATCCATCATAGTAAACAGCATCCACAGGAATTCGTTCACCAAAGTCCGTCTTGAAAGAGTCAACTCCCATATCTAATAATGCAGATAACTTGCCTTTGTACCACTCTATTGCTGCAGGATTTGTGAAATCAACAATAGCTAAACCGGCCTGCCATTTATCCCATTGCCATACATCGCCATTTGGTCGCTTAATAAAGTACCCATTTTCCATTCCTTCATCAAACATAGATGATTTCTGTCCAACATAAGGGTTGATCCAGACACAGATTTTCAATCCTTTTTCTTTTAAATTACGCAACATCTTCTCAGGCTCTGGAAACATCTTTTTGTCCCATGTAAAGTTAACCCACTCATATTCTTCCATCCATAAGCAATCAAAGTGAAATACTTCTAGCGGGATATCTCGTTCAATCATGCCATCCACAAAATTATTGACTGTGGCCTCATCGTAGTCTGTTAAGAATGATGTGCTTAACCATAATCCAAATGACCAAGCTGGTGGCATTGCTGGTTTACCAGTTAAATCTGTATAGTGACCTAAAACTTCTTTCATCGTGTCTCCAGCAATGATGTAGTATTCCATCACTTCACCTGGAACGCTGAATTGTACACGAGAAACTTTTTCGCTGCCGACTTCAAAGCTCACTTTTTGAGGAGAATTTACAAAGACCCCATATCCTCGATTGCTCATATAAAAAGGAATATTCTTATATGCTTGTTCCGTTCCTGTTCCACCATCTTCATTCCAAATATCAACTGTTTGTCCATTTTTGACAAACGATGTAAATCGTTCGCCTAGTCCATAAATCAATTCGCCAACATCAATGGTTAATTGTTCACTTATATAGGTTTCATTTTCGTTATGATTGCGAATATATGCTTGTCCTCTAGGTTTACTTGCTGTTAAAACTTTGCCATCTTTTTCAAAAGAAATTTCATAAGGGTTTTCTTTTGTGACTACAGCTTGTAAAGCACCGCTAGAAAAAGTTACTTGTTGGCCTTCATCTTGAATCGTCACTTCAGGATTTTCTTTTGTTAGTTCAAAATCTGGTCCGTGATTTACTTGCCCTTTATGATGATACACTTTCACACCGATTACATTTTCGTAAGGTGAAGTCAATTCAACTGTCATCATACCGCCGTCTAATGTTGCTCCTTTATCTGCTATATAGCGGAATGGAGTATACAACGTTAACTTATCTTCTGTCTGTCTAGTTGTGTAAACATGTGCTGGGTAATCTACTTCAAAACCTTCTTTTACAAGCCAGCCACCATTTGTAAATTTCATTTCTGCACCTCTATCTTATTCGTTATATTTTCACCATTTGTTTCTATAATATTTTTGTACCAATAATAGCTCTTCTTAGGTATGCGCTGTAAATCTTTTACATCTTGTTCTGTTCTATCAACATAAACAAATCCGTAACGCTTTTTATAGCCGTTAAGCCAACTTAATAAATCGGTAAAGGACCATGAACAATAACCAATCATTTCTACACCGTCTGTTATCGCTTTTTTCATTTCCAGAATATGTGCATTTAAATAATCAATCCGGTAATCATCTTCAATTGTTCCTGATTCTGTCAGTTCATCAATAGCACCCAATCCATTTTCGGTCACAAAGATAGGCAAGTCATAACGAGCATATACTTCTCGTAACGCTACTCGAAAACCTACTGGATCAATTTCCCATCCCCAATTTGTTTTTTCTAAATAAGGGTTAGAGACGGAATGAAACATAGGAATCTCTGGACTTTGCGATTGTTCTTCTTTTGGCTGCATCAGATAAGGATCTGTTGCTGAAAAAGCTCTGTCTTTATGTTGATTTTCAATCGGCTTTTCCAACTTATTTTCTTGAACCGTTCCCCCATGATAAAAATTAATGCCAAGAAAATCTGGCTTTGCAGATGCTAACAACTTTTCGTCATCTGGTAATATCGTTGGTGCAATTCCATTTTTTTTGAGCTGTTTCAATGTAAAGACTGGATAGCGTCCTTTACAATAAATATCTAGCCACCAGCTATTGTTAAAGTCATTTCCATTTTCTGCTGCCAAAATATCAGCAGGATTTGAAGTGGCTGGGTACATCGGTCCATAACCAAAACTCGGTCCGATAAGCCCTTCTGGAACCATTTCGTGAAATAGGTTAATGACTTCTGCATTTGCTAAGTTCACAACATGATTAGCTTCAAACATTCTTTTTACATCTGAAACATTCGGCGGATGCGTTTCCCATCGATAACCCATAGCCGTAAAGACATTTTGTTCATTGAAAGTAACCCAGTATTTCACCTTATTTCCTAATCGTTCAAACAAGGCTTTGCAATACTTTTTAAAACTACCAATGACTTCTCTAGACTCCCAGCCGTTATACTTGTCTTGTAAAGCTTGTGGCATATCCCAGTGATAAAGGGTCAAAACAGGTTCAATACCATAAAGAAGTAATTCATCAACTAAGTTTTCGTAAAAAGAGAGCCCTTTTTCATTGATTTCGCCTTCTCCATCTGGAATGATACGAGACCACGCTACGGAAAAGCGATAAGCTTTTAGCCCCATTTCAGCCATTAAGCGAACATCTTCTTTATAACGATGGTAATGGTCTATAGCGATATCTCCATTGGTGTTTTCAAAGGTTTTTCCTAGAATTTTCGAAAAAGTATCCCATACAGATGGTCCCTTTCCATCTTCATCAAATGCACCTTCTATTTGGTAAGCTGCAGATGCAGAACCCCATAAGAAATTTTCTGGAAACTCTTCTAAGTTTTGGTGATACATGACGTACTCCTTTCTTAACAATACTGCAATTAAAATTTATTTCTTATACTGGAATATTTAAAAATAACTTATTGTCTTCAAGGCGCTTTTTTTCTTCTAACAGACAGTAAAGGGCTCCTAGGATGCCCGCATTGTTTTGATGCTGACAACTTACGATTGGAACTTCAAAATCCATCCAATGAGGATTTTTAGCTAATGCTGTTTGAATCAGTGGAATCAGTTTTGGATTTGCACTGATCCCTCCACCAATCAATACTTTTTCAGGATTCATAAAAACGACCATATTGAAAATACCTGTTACTAAATAATCGATCCATCCATTAACTACGTCTGTTACAATTGGGTCTTTGTCCATCTCAACAAAGATTTCCCTGGCATCAATCACTGTTTCTGGTAAAATATTTTTTGCTTCTTTATAAAAACGAACCAATGCAGAAGTAGAGGCTAACTCATGGAGAGTCGTATGAGGCTGTTGCCCAAAATCAATGCGCATCATACCAAATTCGCCAGCTTTGAACTGATGTCCATGAATCACATGATCTTGTACCATTAATGCTCCACCAATACCTGTTCCAATAGTAACCAAAAGAACATCTTTATCCTTAGTTGCTTTTCCATTAAATTTTTCAGCTAATAATGCACAATTTGCATCATTTTCAATAGTGACTAAGTAATTTGTTTGTTCGTGAAGCTCCTTTTTTATATTTTCTCCATATAGAGAATATAAGGCTCCTGCAGTAATCGATGTTCCACTATTTGGATCAACGACCCCGGGGAAACTTAATCCAATACCTTCAATCGCATCTTCTTTTTCATATTCTTTTATAATAAGCAATAACGAATCAATAAATTCATCTTTTCCACCGTGGTTAGTCGGAAAATGATTTTGTTGCAGGATGGTGCCGTTTTTTGTTACTAGTGCATGTTTAACGGCTGTTCCTCCGACATCAAAACAAATATAGCTCATGTTCTTCAAACCTCTTTTCTTATTTGGAAATTTGCAAAGAAAAGAAAAGCAGCTGCTTCCTAATTGCTTGGTGCATTTCTACTTTTCTTTTTGCTTTATTTATAGGAATAATATTTTATTTTTCGCCCCATAATTCCAGACGGTCTTTTGTTAATTGCGTCATTTCTTTATTAGCTGCTTCAATATCCATATCTTCTAAACCTTTTTGCATTTCATCCCAGATCGCATCAAATTTTTCTGGTTTTGCTAAAATAGCTTCAGTAATTTTTTGAGTGGTATAATCATCAGCTTTTGTTTGAATAATCGTAACATCACTGTCTGAAGGAAGTACGTATTCGTAAGCTTTACCATGTTTTGGACTACCTAATTCTTCTGGTGATGGGAATAGGTCTACCCATAGTTCTGCACCGTAGGCTTCCAAAGCTTCTTTTTCAGCATCTGTATAATTTATCTGAATATCTTCTTTTGTACTGCGGGTAATACTTTGTTCATTAGAGTCAACAGCACCAGTACCCCAGCCTGGGAATGGCCAGATGTATTGTCCTACACCAGTTTCAAGAGCATAATTTTGATTTGTATTTGAATTTTTACGGTCTTCATCTGTTTGAACTCGTTTTCCATCCACCAGTTCATAGTTTTCGCCTTCAATACCCCAGTTTACTAAGATTTGAGCTTCTTCTGAGGCCATCCAATCTAAAAATTCAAAAGCTTCTTCTTGATGTTCAGAAGTTGAACTGATTGATACTCCAGTTGTTCCTGTAAAGCCATAATCTTTTGTACTTTGAGATTCCAAATCTTCATTCAACGTAACTGGAAGTGGAGCCCATAGAGACCAATCCTTACCTTCAGATTTCAATGCTGCTTCAGCGCTCATTACATTCCAATCTTGATCAGCAGTTCCTAAAACTTTTCCAGAAGACAGCTTAGAAATATAAGTATCATACGTTTGAGTAAATGATTCTCTATCTAATAATCCGATATCATTCATATGATTTAACCACTTAAAGTATTCTTTTACTTCAGGTAATTGGAATTTATAAACTGTTTCAGATGTTTCTTCATCAACATGCCATTGTCCATCATCTTGTAATCCTGCTGCAAATGCAGATGGGTTTCCGACTGTGATCAACCAGCGCCAGTCACTACCTAAAAGAGTTAAAGGAATGAAATCTTGACCATCTTCAGTTTTTGGATTTTTAGCTAAATATTCCGTTAAAGCGTTCTCATAATCTTCTACTGTTTTTATTTCTGGGTAACCTAATTCTTTCATTACATTTAGTTGCAATTGGAAGGTTCCACTTGTTTCTAAGTAAGTATTAGTAACTCCACCAGTTCCCACATGGTAAATTTGAGGATCTTCAAGACTATTTTTCAAACGATCAATTTGATCACCATATAAAGCTTTTAAGTTATCGCCTTTTTCTTCAATCATATCATCCAAAGGAATAACGGCTCCAGCATCGATTAGTTTGTTTAAATCACCTTTACCAAAGATCATATCTGGGTAATCTCCACTGGCGATCATTAATGGAACGGCTTGTTCATCTCCACCAACTGGATGCGATATTTTTAAATTTACACCAGTTTCTTCTGTAATTTTCTTTGCAACCGGGTTTGTAAATGGATCGTCTGTCTGTAAATCTGCACTAAAGAATGTCAGAGTTAACGCTTCATCTCCACCTTCGCCTCCTTTATCACTTGCTTCTCCATTGCCACATGCTACCAATAAAATACTACTTGATACTAATAGTGATGTTACCAACTTTTTAAATTTCATTTTCTCCTAATCCCCCTATAAAATAGTTTTTAGCTTTTTACTGCTCCTAAAGTTAAACCAGAAACAAAATATTTTTGTAAAAATGGATAAACAACAAGTATTGGAACTGTGGCTACAATGGTAATTGCCATCTTAATCGATTCCGGTGTTGTTTTTTGAGCAGTGAGTTGCTGTCCATTCATCATACTAACATCTGAGGCTGACATCGAAGATGCATTATCCATGATCTTCATTAATTCATATTGTAATGTGGTAAGGTTTTCATTCGACCGTGCATAAAGGTAAGTGTCAAACCAATTATTCCATTGACCAACTGCTACAAATAAAGCAACAGTTGCTAATACGGGCATACATAACGGCATGATAATTTTAATAAACACTGTAAAGTCATTTGCCCCATCAATTCTTGCGGATTCTTCCAAAGCATCAGGCAGACCATCAATAAACGATCGGATAACAATTACATTGAATGCGCTTATTAAACCTGGAATGATGTAGACTGCGAAATTATTTACTAAACCTAATTCCCGATTAATTAAAAATGCAGGAATCAGACCTCCACTAACATACATGGTCAATATTAACATGACTCCTAATTGTTTTCGAAAAATAAAATTTTTACGGCTAAGTATATAAGCTAGTACCGCACAAGCAAAAGTTGAAGCGATGGTCCCTATAACTGTTCTTAATACTGAGTTTCTAAAAGCAGTTAGCAAAAGATTATTACTTGAAAATATTTCTTTGTAATTCTGAAGCGTAAAGACTCTTGGATAAATGGTTAACCCACCTTTTGCTGTATCCGTGGCATCGTTCAACGATACTGCTAATACATTTAAAAAGGGATACAACGTTACTACAATAACCAGAAGCATAAAGAATCCTATCATTATATCTGGCCAACCAGCTTTGCTCTTATTCTTTTTTTTACTTTTCTTAGGCTTTTCTTTTATAATTTCTTCCGTTGTTAACATTTCCATTATTAGCTCCTCCCCTCTACATTAAATGTCCTTCTCCTGTTTTTTTCGCAATACCATTGAAAATCAGGATCAGACCAACACTTACAACGGATTTAAATATTCCAATAGCTGTACCAAATGAATATCTAAACATTCCTATACCATAATCTAATGCATATTTTTCAATAACTAATGCTTTATCAGCCACAATATTGTTTCCTAAAAGCATTTGTTTCTCAAAACCAATATTGATTAAATTTCCGATATTCATGATCATTAATATGATAATAATAGAGCGAATAGATGGCAACGTAATATGCCATATTTGTTTAAATCGACTTGCCCCATCCACTTGAGCCGCTTCATACATTTCTTGATCAATACTTGTCATAGCTGCTAGATAAATAATGGCATTCCAACCTGTTTCCTTCCATATATCTGAAATCGTTACAATACCCCAGAACTTATTTGGGTCAGCCATGAAATTGATTGGTGCATCAATTAAATGAAGATACATTAACAATTCATTAATGACTCCACTTTGTGACATTGCAGTAATGGCAATATTTGCTACTACTACCCAAGATACAAAATGCGGAAGATAAGAAATGGTCTGTGTAATTTTTTTAAACTTTGAAAAACGAAGCTCATTCAGAGCAATAGCAAATGTGATTGCGGATAAAGTACCAAATATTAAACCCAATAACCCCATACCTAATGTATTTTTTAGTGCGGTATAAAACATGGGCTCATTGAATAAATCAATGAAATGTTTCAATCCCACCCAATCTGATCCAAAAAATCCATTTTGTGGTTTATAATTTTGAAAGGCAATGATCCAACCTACCAAAGGGGCATAAGCAAAAACCATTAGCCATATCACAAAAGGAAGTGACATGAAAATCAGTAATTTTTGTTCTTTGATTTTTTTCCACGTTATTTTTTTCTTGCTGCCTTTTCTTATTTCTTTATCCGTTTTCAACAGCTTTACACTTTCCATTACGAATCCTCCTTCTTCTTTACTTCTTGTTTCTCTTTATATATTTATAATAAATGATAACGTTTTCAATTAATACCTTACTTTTTGAACTAACTATAGTAATTTTTAGCTATCTTTTTTTTCAGTTCATTTTCATCCTATAAATAGACCTCGAAAGTTAAAGCTTTTCAGCTCTAACTTTCGAGGTCTTTACGCCATATCACTAATTTATTGATTGATCATTCGATTCTTAGTTGATTACTTTTTCTAACTCATCTAAAGCCGTTTGCACGTTTTCTTTTGAGGCTTTAAATTCAGAAACACCATTTTTTTCTACTACATAGTATTCACTGTCAGCTATTGGTATAAAACGAATCGTTTCTTGTTCCTCTTTTCCATTATTTAAATAACCATACATAATTTTGATTTCCTCTTCTTCTTTTATAAATTCTTTCTCATCCTCTGAGAGAACTGAATCATAAGATAAACTAGCTAAATACTGGTAAGTCTTTCTAAATGTGGTTTCTGGTAATTCTTCTTCATCTGCATAAAAAGTAGATTGAATAGTTGTTTCATCTTCATCATCTGATGTTAATTTATGTTTTGCAGTAATTTGAGTTGTTTTATCTTTTTGTTGAATCTCAATAGACTGGATCGCACTAAGAGGCAAAATGGCTATAAAATTATCTGTTATGGTTAAAGGATCAAAAATAAATTGATCTATTAATTCTGCTGGTACTTTATAAGTTTCTTGGTCACTATTTACAGTCATATAATAATTTTTTTCTTCATCAAGCTGCTTAACAAACAATTTTTCTTCTTGTTTATTATTTTTCAATAGTAGGATCATAGACGCATTCTCTTCAGTTATTAATTCCTCAGCCTTAGTTCCTTTTAGGTTTGTTAGAGTATGATAAAAACCTTCCATTTTCTGATATTCTACAGAAAATTCTGTCTGATAACTTCCATTTAAAAACCATCCGCTAATAAAAGGAGACGCTTCTACTGCATTCATATTTGTTTCTGTAGTCAAAACTACTGATTGGTCTTCTGCATGAATTTCTATCATATTTGGATCATCAATTCCTATTTTAATAGAAGGTTGGATATAAACAAAATCGAATGTTTTTATATCATCCGTAACACTCGAAACTTGATAATAAACTTCCTCATCTATTGCTTTGGCCCAATCGCCTTTTTCATTGCTGACAAAGGCTACACTGTGCTTAGATTTTTCACTCGTCCAATTAAAAATTGTATCTGGTTGCTCAAAGAATTTTTCAATATCTTTTGTTTTTTTGATTTCTGTCCCTTGTACAGACATAAGATTAGAAACAAGCGTTTCAATACTCACAGCATCAACCTCTTTTAATTCTGGTGACTCCCAACCAGTATCCTTTAATTGCAAGGTTACTTCTTCTTGTTCTGATTCAATAGTAAATGAATTATTATCGGCAATAGTTTCTAGTCTAGTGGTCAAAGAAGCTTGAGCTTCATGTTGGTTTGTTGCTGTTTCTTCTTTTTTACAAGCAACTGTTAAAAATACTAAGATGCACATAAAAATTGAAAAAAGATACTTTTTACGAATTTCCCTCATAATTGATCTCCCGATTCTGATGAATAATTTTTCTTCAAATCAAATAAAGCAGCGTAATTTGTTCTCATTAAAAAGTAAACGACTATTGAAAAAATCCCTAAAGTCGCTTCACTTGGATACCCATACCAAATAATAGCAAAAGATAGCAGTGTCGTCAGACTCAATAAAGCTTTCAAAAAATAGTTTTTGATCATTAATAATGAAAAAATGATCACGTTCTTAACATTCACTTCAAAAGTTGCCAAAATAGCAAATCCATTGATTGTAGCGATTAAGACGATACACAATGCAATGACACTGATAACGGTCCATAGTACATATCCTTTACTCATTAAATACACTATGTCAACAGCCAAAACAATTATAAGTGTCAGTTGAATAAGCCAATAGCGAATAGCAATAAAAAAATTCTTTCGATAGGATTGGAAAAAATCTTTTGTTGGTTGAATCGTTTTTTCTCTATGCAGCTTTCCCATTGTATAAAATAAAGCTATTAAACTTGGTCCCATAGGGATAAGAGCAATATAATATAATAGAATCGATGAAAAACTGGCAGGGACTGAGAAGAACGTAAAAATAATAAATATATTACCTATTAAGAAATAAATATTTGTCATCAGAAAAGCATATAAATACTGCAATCCTTTATATAAAGGGGTTTGGATAATGTTTTTTTGACTCATTTTTTATCACCATTTTCTAAGGTTTTCTTCTGGTATTGTTTAGGACTGACTCCCATAATTTTTTTGAATTTCTTATGAAAGTAATCACTATTTGAATAGCCCACTTTTTCAGCAATCTCATACACATAATATGAGCCGCTCTTTATTAATTTCTTGGCTTGTTCGATGCGTACCTTATCTAAATAATTATGGTAGCTTATCTTTTTTTCTGCTCTAAATTTTTTCCCTAAGTAAGAGTAGCTGTAGTTAAATTCTTTTGCTAATTCGGCTAAATTCAAGTCTTTATGGTAATTCTTCTTTGTATATCGAACAATTTCATCAACGATATCTTGTTTTTCATAAGTCTCATAGAAAAATCGACCAAAGTCGTAAAAAACTTCATTTAAAAATTCAATTGTTTTTACAATAGAATTTTCTGCAAGAATGACAGAAATAATTTTATTTTTCTCCTGTTCCTTTACTGGCTTTTCCATGATACTTTCTAAAAATTCAATACAATACAGAACCAGATTAGCTAAATCAGCTTTCATTCTCTCAACTGTCCAATTAGAATACTGGTAAAATTCAGTATATTGCCTTAATATCTCTATAATTTCAACTCTTTGCCTTTCTTTAATAGCATCAGTCAATTTATTTTTCAACTCATCTCGCGTAGTTCTGATGCCATCTTTGCCTTCTAACCTTGCTTTAATGATCTCATAAGATAATACCGGCAATGTTGGGAAAAGATATCTTTTTTCTTCTAATTCTACTATTTCTTGATACAATGCTTGCAGTTGCTTTACAGAGTAGCTTTTTTGACTGACAGATACATAAACTCGGCTAGTTAATTGGTTGAATTGTTCTAGAAGCTGATTTTGGAATCGGTCAATTTTTTTATTTTCCTTCTGACACAATAAAATATATATACAGTTTCCATGATTAAAAACAAAAGAAGTAAATTCTTCGGTTCTTGGTATGATTTTTCTTAATTGATATTGACTAATTTTTTTATGATCATAGTGACAACCAATCAATTGATAAGAGTTATACGTTGTTAGACAGTTGATTTCTTTTGAAGTTTCATTATTGAGAATATAAGCCTTTACCTTTGAAAGTATTGTATAGTCCTCATACTTTTTAGCATTTTCATGTTGTGTCTTTTGTTCGTCTAACTGTATTTTTTCTTGTTTTAACATACGAATCAATTCTTCTTCGTCAATTGGTTTTAAAAGATAAAATAACATTCCTAATGACATAGCCTCTTGCGCGTAAGAAAAATCAGAATATCCAGATAGAATAATAAACCTTGATGACAAGTTCGTTTTTTTTGCCTCTCTCACCATCTCTATCCCAGACATTCCTGGCATCTTGATATCTGTAATGATCAATTCTGGTTTTAGATCATAAATCTTTTCTAAGCCTATCTTCCCGTTTTCTGCCGTTCCAACTACCGTAAAACCATATGACTCCCAATCAATGATATATTGTAGTCCTTCGCGTACAATCGGCTCATCGTCAACAATCAGAACCTTATACATTTTCCCCTACCCCTTTATGTTTGCTTAGTTGTTTAATTGGTAAACAAATAATCACTTTTGTTCCTTCTCCCAAAATACTTTCAATATCTAGTCCATAATCTTCACCATAAAAGTGTTTAATCCGTTGATTTACATTATTGATTCCAATTCGATTGGCTTCTCCTTCAGTTTCTAACATGAGTTTTAATTTCTGTAGTTTTTCTTCTTCAATTCCAATGCCATTATCGACTATATGAATAATCAACTCATTATTCTTTTCTAAAACGAAGACCTCCACTTTTCCTCCTTGTTCTTTAGATTCAATTCCATGAATAAAGGAATTTTCAACAATGGGTTGAATAATTAAAGGAATGATCTGATAATCTTCTTGTATTTCTTGAGTTATCGTATATTCGATACGATTCCCAAATCGCAATTTTTGAATTTGTAAGTACATTTCTGTAAAGGATAGTTCTTCACTCAGAGGCTGTTCCTTGAGATTCCCTTCAAGAGCTTTTCTCATCAGTTTACTTAAGATTTTTATGATTTCTGCTACTTCTTTATCATTATTCTTGAAAGCTTTCATTCGAATCATTTCCAAAGTATTATATAAAAAATGCGGATTGATTTGACTAGCTAGAACTTTGAATTGTGTTTCTTTTTGCTGAATTTCTAAGTTTTTTTCTTGAATGTCATGTTGGTAATTTTCTTCTATCAATTGTTTTAAACTCTGCACTGTTTGATACAGATGGTCGTATACTTCTGTAATTTCATCGTTTCCCTCAATTTTTTCTGGAATTGTTAGGTTACCATTTGCCACTTTACTCATAGCTTTATTGAGTTTGATAACCCTTTCATTAAATTTCCGGATAAACAATCCTAGTAAAATAATTGAGAGAGCAAAAAAAGCTAGTACAACAAGATAAGAAAACATAATATCTTTATTGGCTTCCCATACTATTTTTTTAGTAGGAACCATCCCGATGACTTTAATTATTGATTGGTTCGTTTTAGGTATATTTAATCGACGGATATTTAATACAAAATCTTGATTATTGATTTCTTTCTGTATATTCTCTGAGTTTATCTTATTTTCTTTTTCTAGACTGCTCAATTGATAATTTCGGTACATTTCTACAGTATTTTCTGTTTGTGGATAATTAAAAAGAAGGCTTTCATCATTTAACGTAATAAAAACTGGATCAGATGAGTCAACTAAAGTTTGTTGAAGAACTTCATTATCAAATGCAATAGATAAGACACCTATCAGTTCTTTCTCCCTAAAAATAGAACGTGTTAAATTAAAATAAGTTTTTCCTGTAATCGGATCTTTTATTTTTTTCCAACTGATTTGTCCTTTTTTTTGAAGAGAATCCTGATACCAATCCTGTTTTACTATCTCTGATTCTGCAAAAAAGATACCATTCGTACTCGTTAATGTCGGATTATCAACATAAAATCGTATATTTTCGATTTCATCATAATACTTGATGTAATCATCAAACATCTCGTATTCTCCATATGCTTGATAAACCTCAAAAGTATCTTGGTACCGATGAGTAACCAGCTCTACTAAATCGTCATCCTGATAGATCCAGTCTGCAATACGTATGACTGCTGATAAATTTTTCAAGAAAAAAGTCTCGATTCTCTCATTATTGCTTTCAATTTCCTCTATTTTTGTATTGATCATATTTTGGCGAATTTCAGTGGCTAAAAAAGCTCCAACTAAAATAATAGGAATCATCAAGACTAAAATATAAGATCCCAACAGTTTTTGTTTAATGGAAATTTTTATTTCTTTTTTTCTATAAAAATTCCACGTTTTTTTTATTCCTTTTTTCATTACCAACATCCCTGTTTATTATATAAGCATATTTTTAAGCGCATACATTTTTTGATTAAACTTATTTTTTCTTACTATACCATCATTTCATGCTCTCTTTATACATTTATTTCTTTTCGAGAAATAATGCTTTCAAATTGATATTGTAAGCCCTTTTTTAATTGTAATTCAATTTCCTTTGTTTTTAAACCTTTTCTTTCAGCAAAGGAATAATTATCTTTTAAACACAATACTATTTTACAATCTATTTGCGCTTCCAATTTTAAAGAAAGTTTGCCGTTCTGTAGATCCCATTCTAATTCTTCTACCTTAACTTGTCCTGGTAAAAAGATACCTTTTGCCTTCCCTTTAGACAACCACGAAGGCAATGCTTTGAATAAAGTAAACGTTGTTTCTGACTCAGCATAGATCAACGCATCATGATAAATTTTAGGGATAGCACCATTTGCATCGATATTAAACACTTCTTGTTCGTTGTAGTGTGCTGTTACAAGCGAATCATACCAAGCATGATTTAAAATAAGCTCATCTAGTGCAGACTCTACATCTTCTTCTCTTTCAAGCGAAATAGCACACATTGCTGCATGCATACGACCGTGTGAAGAGCTTGTTTCACCTTCTTTATTTAATAGCCAAGCGGATAGCTTCTTATCAAATGCTTTTTGAGTAGCTTTCCAAAGCTTTGATGTTTTTTTTGTAATTTCTTTGCTTTGAAATAGAGGATAGAATTGGGAAAAATGTCTATGGTTGTAATTTTCCTCTTTGTTAGGGTCTATCCATTCTTTTAATATCCCTTCATCATTAACAGCATATTGTGGCAAAGATACCACTAACTTCTTATAGTTTTCAGGAAGTTTTTCTCCTAAGGTATCGCATGCCTTTGAAAGATTACTAAAAACTTCTTTTATAACGGCAACATCCATTGTGGCATTATCACCCATGCCATTTTCTGCAGAATAGGAAGGCTGGATCAGACCTGTTCCGTCTTTTTTATATTGGATAAAATCTTCATAAAATAAAAGAGTCTTTTTAAAAAATGGAAGTGCAACTTTTTTCAAAAAATCCTTATCTTGTGTATAGTCAAAATATTCTTGATAAAAATGAGCTAGCCAACCGGCTCCACTGGTCCAAAAAACTAAAGGCCATTCTCGATTCCAATGTACATGTTTTGCTGTAGTACTGGCATGTGCCGGCACCAAGTAACCCCTACATCCAAAATACTTCATCGCATTTTCTTCAAAATCTTTTTCGTATTCTTTCATGCGAGAAAAAAATCCATTGAATTTTTCCGATAGGCCTAAACTATTTAATGACGAGATAGCCAATTGGATGTTTGTATCCATCGTGTAGTCTCCGCTCCAAGCAGGAGAAAAGTCTCCACCCCATATTCCTTGTAAATTTGGCATAGCTTCTCCTATAGATGAATGAATAACATAGCGACTGGCGTCATATAATTTCTCATATAAAACTAGTGGAACTTGATTGGTCCGTTTCATTTCTTCTACTATGGATTCTAGACTTCTTGAACGCTCTTCATCGGTTGTTAATTGAAGCGATGATTGATCATACTTCTTTTTATGATCTGTTATATGCTCTTCCAAAATAGATTTGAAATTCTTTGTCGCTAAAATTTCTTCCTCTTCGTTCCAAAAGATTCGTATAATAAATTCAACTTTCTTAATTTGTTTAAAATAGATTTCGTTATTGTTAATTGATTCTGAACTAGATGTCCATTCTAGAACTGTTGTATAAAAGCTATCATCTTGGTAACTATTTTTTTGTATAGCAGTTGTTGGTGAATACTTGACCGTTTGGTTTAACCGTTCATTTTGGAAATTCTCTAACGATAAGGTTAAGTCGAATGGTTGGTCGGATTCAATTGAGAAAGCTAATACATTTTCTTTTTCAGAAGAAAACAATTGCTTTTCATACCATCGTTCACTACTATCTTGGTGTATTTCGGTGACCAGCCCTTTTTGGTAATCTAACTGTCTTACATACGAATTCTTTTTGACTGTTGTATTGTCTAATGCCAAATTCAATTGAAAAGCAGGATGATATCGGTCGCTCATTGTAAGACCAGCATAGTCTTGTTCGATTGCTTTTTCTTCAAAAAAATCGATTCCTACTTGGTAACCATCAGAAGAAATGATTTTTCTTAATTCTGGAAGATGACTTGCTATATCTGGTAAATGTTCCATATCATTTTCTTTTAAAAATAATCGATGGTGATTTCCAATCAGCGTTCCTGATGAAGGGTCACCAAACAACACCCCTCCTATCGTTCCATTTCCTACGATATACCCATTTTCCCACTGATCAGCATGTCTATTGCTCCATATGCCATGTATAGGAACTGGACCAGATGATTCTTTTATTTTTTCCATTATTGTTCACTTCTCCTCATTTTTTATTCACTGCTTTCCTGAATCGTTTGTAAACCAATAGCTGCTGATGCACAAATATATAAAGAACCTTTAGTATGGGTTTGGACTGTTATGGTTAACTGTCCACTTTCTTCTGCCTTAAATATTTGACTTCCAATTTTAACTTTTCTTTCTTTATCGGCATAAATTGAAAGATGCCCTTCTTTTTGTGCACTATAATGAATCATCAACTTAGCAGGATTTTTTTCAAATAGGACATTTCTAAATGCTATCCAGCCTTCCACTTCTACCATAAGAATTTTTTCTCTAGCTGAATTCACTGTAATAAACGCTTTATGGTAATCGTCATATCGTTCCGCATGAACCGGTTCTTTAAAAGATCTATCCACTCTTACTTCTCCTTTAGCTTTAAATGAAAGAACATGTTGTTGATCCGTTGAAGAAAAACCTACTTGCAAGACGCCATTGGCTGTTGGGTAAACCCATTGATTCCATGCCACATCCCAAAAGCATAAATCTTCTGGTTGGATCATCAAGGTAATCGTCTTAGTTTCATTTGCTTCTAACTTAATTTTTTTGAAAGACACTAGTTGTTTTTTAGGTAGCTTAATTTGTTGCTTTGGTGCAAGTCTGACATAGCATTGCACCGTTTCTGTCACCTTGTAATCAAATGAGTTTGACAGAGTTAACGTCAGTTTCACAGGCTCTGTTTTTATCCATTCTACTGAGGAAATCTTTACTGATTGGATTGTCAGCTTTCCATAAGTCAAACCATGTCCAAATGGAAACAGTGTCTTTTGATGCGTATATCGATAGGTTCGTTCTCCTTTAATAACATCATAATCTGTGATCGCCGGCAAAGCATTTATATCTTCGTACCAAGATTGTGACAACTTTCCTGTTGGAGCGGCATCTTGATACAAAATATCAGCAATGGTATTTCCTAGTTCTTGTGAACCATGAGTGGTAAATAAAATAGCTGGAATATGTTTTTTCAACCAAGTCATTTCAAACGGATAGCTGCCCACTATGATTAAAACGATAGAAGGGTTTGCTTCATACACTCTTTGAACTAATTCAAGTTGTTGATCTGGAATTTCGGTACCTGCTCGATCCATCGTTTCTTTACCATTCAGCATAGGATGATTTCCTATAGCAATAACACAAACACCAACTTCCTTTGCCTTTTCCACTGCACTATCGATTGCATCGTATGTTTTAATAAATGCTATACTTTGAGAATTTTCCGTAACTCCTATGTGTTCTTCATCAATTAATCCAATAGGTTGGAAGTTCCAAGTTTTCCAGTTGGTTTCATCTGCACTGATCCAGTTCTCTTTTATAAACCAGTCATGCAAATCTGTTTTATGTAGAACATAACGGTTGTCCTCTTTAACATACGTTAAGTAACGACCAGAATCTTTCTCTTTAAAGACATGTGAACCATACCCCCAACGTTCTAATGAAAAACTTGTTCCTTTGGATTTAACTTTTAAGATTTCATCCTCTATACCAATCGGATTTTGTCCAGTTCTAAGTTCCCCTTCATTATGTGGTCTCACATAAGAGATTTTGTGATTTCCAATTTTCTTTTCTAACCCTTCTTTTATCGTAGATTCATTAGGTGGAAATCCACCATACCAATCTCTTAAAAAGACCTCAGATAGAGCACCTGTAACAAGTAATTTTTGATCCTTATTTAATGGCAGCAAACCATTATTTTTTAAAAGAACTACTTGTTCTGCTGTAACTTTTTTGACTAGCCGAGCATGCTCTTCTCCTGCTAGTAAATTCTCATCAACATTGTCATACTCAAAATATTCAGAGAAATGTCCCAGTCTTGCGCGAACAAGAAGCATTCTTTCTACTGCTTTTGTGATATCTTTATCACTGATCATTCCTTTATGTAAGGCCTCTTTTGCAGCCGATTCTACTAATTTCTTATCGTCTACAAAACAATCGATTCCTTTCTTCAACGCATCAGCTAATGCTTCTGCATATGTATCGTAATAATGGTATTCATCTACATTTAGTGATAATGCTCCCCCATCACTTACAATGAATCCGTTCATCTTCCATTTATCCCTTACTACTTCTTCAATTTCTTCCAATTGCATACCTGGAACACCATTCACACCATTATAAGCTGTCATCATAGATTGAGCCCTTGCTTTTGTAAATGCTGGTTCAAAAGCTTTCAAATAATATTCTTGACGATTTCTAGGATCAATGCTGTTGGATGAACTTTCTCTCAACCATTCATTGTTATTCCCGTAGAAGTGTTTAGGTGCGGCTGCTAACCGGATACTGTCTTCTTTTTCTCCTTGCATACCTTGAATGAGTCCTACACTTAATTGACCGGTTAAATAAGGATCTTCTCCATACGCTTCTTCATTTCTTCCCCAGCGGGGATCTCGTTCCATATCAATTGTTGGTGCCCATAAAGTTAACCAAGATTTTTTACCCGACTGCAAATATAAAATTCGAGCTTCATTTCCGATTGCAGTTCCCACTTCTTTCAATAATTCAGGATTCCAAGTTTGAGATAGACCAAGTGGTTGAGGAAAAGAGGTTGTTTTTATTCCTTCACGGCTTACAACACCATGTGCAGCTTCGCCACCAATTTGATATTCTTGGATTCCTAATCGTTCAACGGCGCTTTGTGTAGTCGAGAGTAGACCTATTTTTTCATCAATAGTCATATTCTTCAACTTTTCTTCTACTATCTGATTTATCGTTAGCATCATTTTTTTCCTTTCTATTCTGTTCTTTTTCTGCTGGATAATAAAAAGCTGGCAAAGATTTTCGCCTTTGCCAGCTTTTTATTCATACCCTTTATTTCTGAAAGAAATCTTTAGTAGCTGGGTAAATTTCCCGATACTTTCTATAGCAGGCTTCATATTTTTTTACATTCTCTGGTATAGATTGAATTTCTTCTTTATAAGTCACAACTTCTTGAGCACATATCTTCAAATCAGCAAACCAGTTGACACCTACTGCTGCTATCATTGCAGCACCCATTGCTGGTCCTTGTTCCGTTTCCATTGTGACGATTGAAGCATCAAAAATATCTGCTTGCATTTGCAGCCATTCTTTATTTTTTGCTCCGCCTCCAACAGAAATAATTTTTTTAAAAGTTTTCCCTGCTTTTTCTTCCATTAATACTTGAGAATCTTTTAGTGAGAAAGTAATCCCTTCTAATACAGCACGTGTAAAATGATCTCGTGTATGATTGGTGTCAATGCCGATAAAAGTACCCCGTACCTGACTGTCGATATGCGGAGTACGCTCACCAACAATATAAGGAGTGAAATATAAGCCTTCTGATCCTGCTGGAACGGAAGTTATACCTTTTAGCAATTCCTCATACGTTTCATTTTTAGCAAAGGTATTTCTATACCAGGTCAAGCTGTGTCCTGCTGCTAATGTAACCCCCATTGAATAATAAGCATCTTTCACAGCATGATTAAAGTAATGTAGATCGCCTTCGTATTCTTTGTCTCCTGTTTCCTCAAAGGATAAGAATACACCTGATGTTCCAATACTTGCTAAACCAAAACCCTCTTTAACAATTCCAGTCCCTACAGCAGCACAGCCATTATCCGCTCCACCTGCAAAAACTTTGATTGTCCCTTGAAGTCCTAACTTCTCAAGTAACTCCTCACGAACCGTTCCAATACAATCAGTAGAGTAAACAAGAGAGGGGCAAATATCTTCCTTTATATCAAAAGTACTCAATATTTTCTTGCTCCATTGCTTGTCTTCAATATCTAATATCAGCGTACCTGCTGCATCTGAATACTCCATCTGCTGGTTTCCAGTCATCCAATATCCTAAGTAATCTTTTGGTAATAAGAAATGTGCCGCTTGTTGCCAAATATCCGGCTCATTCTCCTTTACCCAAAGTAGCTTCGGTAATGTAAAACCTTCTAATGCACGATTTTTTGTGATTTTGATTAGGTCTTCTTTTAAGACTTCTGTGATTTCATGACATTGTTGAGTCGTCCTCACATCGTTCCATAAAATAGCGTTTCTCAGAACATGATTCTCCTTGTCTAACAAAACTAAGCTATGCATCTGCCCCGAAAAACTGATTCCTTCTATTCCAGATGACGCATCTGGAGTTTCTTCAATAATCTCTTTTATCACTTGTTCAGCGGCTTTCAGCCATTCAGCTGGATCTTGTTCACTATAACCAGTTTGTGGCGTTATCAAAGGATAATCAGCAGCTTTTGTTGTAAGAACCACTCCTTCTTTGTTCATCAACAGTCCTTTTAATGAACCTGTACCTAAATCTAACCCTAATACATACGTCAAAAGACAACCTCCTCACTCTTTCAAACTAATCTTTCTTAATACAAATAATCGTTTAATTTTGATTTTATGAATTCAATATGAGATGATTCATTTTTTACTTCTTCATGTTCTAGAGCGTAATTTGTCAAAGCTTCCAAATCTGTGTTTCCAGATAAAATATCTGAACCGATCCCAGTTTGGTAACTTGCATAGCGCTTTTCTTTAACTTCATCTAAGAATCGGCTTTCTTTGATTTTAGCAGCTGCTTTCAATCCTCTAGCAAAAGTATCCATTCCTGCAATATGTGCTAAGAATAAATCTCCCATTTCAAATGATGTACGGCGTACTTTTGCGTCGAAGTTGATTCCGCCAGGTTCGATACCACCATTTTCTAAGAATTCAACCATAGCTAATGTTACAGAGTAAACATCTGTTGGAAATTCATCTGTATCCCATCCTAAAAGCATATCACCTTGATTCGCATCCAGTGATCCCAACGCATCATAGTTACGTGCTACATTCATTTCGTGTTCAAATGTATGTCCAGCTAAGGTCGCATGGTTTGCTTCTAAATTCAACTTGAAACGATCAGTTAAATCGTATTTTTGTAAAAATGACATACTTGTAGCTGCATCAAAATCATATTGATGTTTCATAGGTTCTTTTGGTTTAGGTTCTAATAAGAACATAAGCTCTTCGTGACCAATTTTTTTCGAATAGTCAATTGACATATGATAAAGACGAGCAATATTTTCTTCTTCTAATTTCATATTTGTATTGATTAGATTTTCGTAACCTTCACGTCCACCCCAGAATACAAAGTTTTTACCGCCTAGTTTTTTACTGATGTCTATCCCTTTTTTCACTTGTGCAGCGGATACAGCATAAACATCTGCATTAGAACTTGAAGCAGCACCATGAACATAGATTGGATTAGAATGTCTGTCAGCTGTATTCCAGAGTAATTTGATTCCTGTTTGATCTATTTTTTCTTTAATAAGATCTGTAATTATATCTAAATTCGTGAAAAATTCTTCTAGTGATCCCCCATAAGGAGCCACATCCATATCATGAAAACAGAAGTATTCAACTCCTAATTTTTCAAAAAATTCAAATGATGCTTCTACTCTATTTTTTGCAGTTTCCATTGGATCATCCGTTAACCAGTCTCTTTGATTAACTCCTTTACCAAATGGGTCTGATCCATCATTTGTAAATGTATGCCAATAAGCTACTGAAAAACGCAAATGTTCTTTCATTGTTTTTCCTAAAACTACTTCTTCCGGATTGTAATGACGGAAAGCAAATGGATTTGTTGATTCTAGCCCTTCATATTGAATTTTATCGATAGACGGAAAATATGCCATAAATAAATTACCTCCTAATTTTCTTTTAATTTGTGTTTAGATATGTTATTTTTAGTTTGTTAGTTCAATAAACTAACTACATTTGAAGTATAATTTTTTTTCCAACCGTTGTCAACGCTTTCATTAAATTTTCTGCTATAATTATTATTAAACGACAAAGAAAAAATGAGGTGCCACATGTTAATGAATCGCTATACCGTTCGTGAAGAAAACGAACAATCTGTTATACAAATAGTTAACCAACAGCCCAATATTTCTAGAGCTAAACTTTCTCAGAAAACAGGCTTAACAAAAGCAACCATTTCCAGTATTGTTAATCAGCTAATTGAGAGTCAACTAATTCTTGAAACCGGAGCGGGAGAAAGCTCTTCCGTTGGTGGAAGAAAACCTATATTTCTTCAAATCAATAAAAAGGCTGGTATTTCGCTGAGTTTCGATCTAGGTTACAACTACCTGTATGCTATAGCGACATTCTTAAATGGAGAAATTATAGAAGAAATAAAAAAGGAACTTTTCATCACAAAAGAAAATGCCGTTACCGAGATAGTATCTGTTCTTACTTCTTTTGAACAATCCGTTCCTGCAACTCCCTATGGTATTGTTGGTATATCTTTGGCTATCCACGGAATCGTCTATGAAAACACTATTTTATTTACTCCTTATTACAATTTAAATGAATTGGATTTATATACTGAACTCTCCAGCCATACTTCTATTCCTATTCATATCGAAAATGAAGCTAATTTATCTGCGCTTGGGGAAAAAAGTTATTCTTTTACAGAATCAAATCTTGTCAGCATTAGTATTCATAGCGGGATCGGAGCAGGAATCATTATAAATGATCAACTCTATTATGGAAAAGAAGGCAGAAGCGGAGAAATAGGCCATACTATCTTGATACCAGATGGAAAGCTTTGTCCTTGTGGAAATAAAGGATGTTTAGAACAATATTCTTCAGAAGAGACCATATTGCGAGAATATAATCAAATCAAGCATCAGCAAAGCTTATCATTAATTGATTTAAAAAGAGCTTTTTATGATCATCAGAAAGAAGCCATTGAGATCGTTCATCTTTTTTCTTCTTTCATTGCAATAGGCGTAAATAACATCATGGCTAGTTTTGGACCTGATAAAGTTTATTTAAATAGTAAACTCATTCAAGAGATCCCTGAAATATTAACTTATATTGATAACGAACTAACAAGTACTTTTAATAAACATGTTCCTCTGGTTATTTCTAGTCTTGGTGAGAGATCTGTTTTGTTAGGTGCTACAGCTTTAAATTTACAAAACTTTTTTCATATCCCATCGGTGAAGTTAGTCTATCCCAATTTGAATTCATAGTTAGAAAAAGTTCGACAAATATCTCCAACAAAAAAACGTACTAAGTTATATTTTACTTAGTACGTTTTTTTATTGGAGATTTAATAAAATTGATTTAATTTCCAATTATTTTCAGCCATTCTTTTGCAATTACCCCATGTCCCGCAACAGTTGGGTGAACACCATCTTCGCCTGTCAAATATTGATAATTACTTTTAACTCCAATTGAATGAAGAACTCCATCTAAAGGAACAAATTCAGTTGCAAATTCTTTTGCTAAATCTCGGATGATTTGGATGCGTTGATCTAAATCAAAACGCCATTCTTTTCTATCTTCTGGATAAGGGAGCACATACGGTTCAACCATCACAATCTTAGCGTTTGTTTTTTCTTTTACTTGCATTAAAATATCTCGATACTCTGTTTCAAAACGTTTTAATTCTTCTTTATCCCCGAATTCTTTTGTACCCACACTATGCCAAGTATCATTGATACCAATTAAAATAGAAATAATATCTGGTTGAAGATCCAAACAATCGCTTTGCCAACGATCTTGTAAATGTGAAACATGATCACCGCCGATTCCTCTATTCAATATTTTTAAGTCAAGTTCAGGATAAGCGGCTAAAAGATTTCCTGCAACCATTAGTGGATAACCATATCCCAAATGCTGAGAATCATCTCTGTCTCTCCCTACATCTGTAATGCTGTCTCCAATAAACAAAATCGTATCATTTGCCTTAAGTTTCATAACTGTCCTCCTAATTTTGAATACGTTACCAAAAAAATTATAATCTATCTAAAAAAAAGAGTAAAGATTT
Organism: Carnobacterium sp.; assembly: GCF_040274425.1. NCBI lineage: Bacteria > Bacillati > Bacillota > Bacilli > Lactobacillales > Carnobacteriaceae > Carnobacterium > Carnobacterium sp. Next base: position 182 of record NZ_JBEMBC010000032.1, on the reverse strand, counting down.
TAGTAAAATTAAATTTTGAACAAAAAAGTTTCTGGATCTTTTATCAGCTCTAATTATCACTCATTTTTATAAAAAACAATTTTGTAGTTATATAACTCCTCTTTTGCTTATGATATGATTACCATAACTACATCACTAAAAGATGAAGCAGGAGGAAAATATGACAAAATTTATAATCACCA
>NZ_JBEMBC010000031.1:0-27772 GCF_040274425.1 Carnobacterium sp. | reverse complement strand
ACTTATGCACATAGCATAAGTCTAAAACAAATATGTTTTTATTTTTTACACTGTCTACTTGACAGGGACCAGTTCAATTGATCAATGGAGTTAAAATTTGGCTGAAAACGACACCCCCGATACCTAAACCAGATAGCGCAAGACTCAATGCCAAACCGCGTTTTTTAACAAACCAATTATTCATCAGCATGCTGACAGGAATAATGGTTGTCGTTGTATATCCAAACCCTACAAGTAAAGATAAAAGATAAAAAACATAAATATTTTGAGCTAATCCAAAGCCCATATAAGCTAGGGCATAAACAATAACTGCAATAGAATAAATTAATCTGAAATTCCCGGTTGCTAATTTTTTAGAAATAAACGGCGATAGGAAGATTCCTACACCTAATACAAGTGAATTGCTGATTGCAAATTGACTATTACTAATACCAAACTCTTCTGTAACAGGTAATTGAAAAAGGTTCGCCACTGCTACCGAAGCTGGTCCCATCACTGCTAGTACGATAGCTGCGCCTAACACGACCCACCATCCATAAAATACTTTACTATTCTTCATTTTGCGTTCTCCTTTCAAAAGTCCTCTACCATCATTACATATTAAAAGTAAGGAAGTCATTTTTTTTTGAAAACTATTATGAAAACATGATTTTTGTACGTTTATGTTATTGCTTTCATTATACAAGTAAGAAATTAAGTGAAAAATAAACTGATATGAATTCGCATCAGTTTATTAATCGTTTATTTTAATAGATTAGTTTTAAGAAGTGGGAAGCTTTTGAAGAGTATGTTCAAGTAAATTAGTTAAGCAGGATTTTTTTCATCAGAATCAATAAATTGAAGATGTGTTGTTCTATTTTGGAATTGATTGATACGTTCATCTATAATTTGACCTCGTTCAACAATTAGAGCATCTTCTAAAATAACGTTAGGACGACCTTCAACTAAGTCATCGATATACTTATATGTTTCTTTTGAGATAGCACTTGAAGAAGAGCGATAAAAAATAGTAGGTGTATGATCAACTGCGTAATGAGTTACGTCATTAATTTGGTAAGTTGGGCGTTCTAAAGTAGTAGGAACAGTCGTTTCAATAGCACCATGCTCATCACAACTGATATCAATCAATAGTGTACCAGGTTTAAATCGTTTTAAATCAGTTTGATAAATTAGGTGATCGGTACGGGAAGTATCCCATAATATCGCATTGACGATCACGTCAAATTCGGTCATTTCTTTTTGGAAGAGTTTTTCTTGGTTTCGGTTATACATTCTAACGTCTGCACCTAACCCAATTAAAATCCGTTGTGCACCGCGTGCTGTATTACCACGCCCTAAAATAGCTACTTTTGTATCATAAGGCATAATCCCGTTTAATTGATAAGCATGCATAACAGCAGCTTCTCCAGCCAATTCATTATTGCGCCAGTAAGAATGGCGATTATCTTCATACATATCTTCCCAGGCATAAGCAGAAAGTTCATTAGCTATTAATATATTTGTTACTTTTTTGCTCTGTACAGCATGGACCCAACCGAATAGTGTTTGTCCTGGACGTAGATTTTTTATAAAAGTAGAGTCTCCAATTTTAGGATCACAGATAATATCTTGTTCCAAAGCAACATCTCTTGGAACAACCTGACAACCTAATGCAGCATACTCAGTATCAGAGATATTTAAATCACTTCCATAGCCTTCCTCAAAAAATAAAGCTTCTCTGTGATTTATCCGTGTAATGTCTTTAGGCAATAAAGCAATTCGCTTCTCACCAGTTTTGTGACTGTTGACAAATCCAATTGTTTTTAATTTTTTGTGGTGCATGTTCGTAACCTCCTAGTTGATTATGTACAGAATAACTGGACATGTTACCTTATTATCGCACTAATTGCAATCGGTTACAAACGTTGATGATGTAAGGCGTTGCAAAGGAACTAGAATTTTGAACGATTTGACATGCTGTGATTAATTTTTTAGTCAAATGAAAGTCTAGAATAGTGCTCGTTTAATCAATAAAACTGTTTTATTAGTTAAACGAGAACACTGCTTAATGTTCATTTGATTAGTATAGCTATTTTATTGATTAAATGAACTCTAACATAACCACTCATTTAATTAGTTTGGGAGAGTTTACTTCGTAATAAGTTGATTTGTAGCTCCCGTGAGCACTATAATAATGCCTGAAAACTCTTTGGATGCGCTATTCATCATATATTTTGTCACATCATTCATAAATGAGATGTTTTGTCATTGGAACTTCAGGAAATAGCACATGAAAATTTTCTACTGATCACTTAATGGCTTCCACAATTGTTTCTTTATAACCAAAACAAGAACAAATACGGTTTTTTCGTGTATCAATGTGTTCAAATGAAAAACAAAGAGGGCAGATAACACCTTTTTTGAGACGGGTGTAATTGTATTTCGGCAAATCTAGTGGACGATAGTTGGCAACATGTAATTGACTCAATTGTCTAGCGAGTCGTTTATCAGATTCCTTTATAGCAGAGTATTTCTTTTCAAGTGAATCAAATTCTCGCGCCAACTGATTTACAACAAATAAAATTCCACAAAAAGACTTTCAGAACCGCATGTTAAACGGTTCTGAAAGTCTTTTAGGTTAAGCGATATTTTGTTTTGCTGGATTTTTTGGCTTGGCACGTTTCTCTTGCATAACCATGGAATCATTGTAACCCCAAACATACGTAAGGGCAAAAGCCAAAAACAATGTAACTGCTGTGACAAAGACGGCATACCAAAAGTTTGCTGTGATTCCATTTGCAGGATCAATGAAAGAAGGCAATCCGATAACGGATCCAATAATACTCCACATATTGACTTGAAATAAACCTGTCAGAAATCCACCCACTGCACTCGCAATGCTGGCACACACAAATGGTCTGCGGAAACGTAAGTTGATTCCATAAATTGCTGGCTCAGTAATACCACAAAAAGCTGAAACTGCTCCCGCGTAACCCAGCTCCTTTAAGTCGAGTTTCTTCGATTTTACGGCTACCGCTAGTGCTGCTCCTCCTTGGGCAACGATAGTCATACTCACCATTGCTGACAAGTAACTGTACCCTAAAGTCGCAAAGTCGTTGACATAGATAGGAATAATTCCCCAATGTAAGCCGAAAACAACTAATATTTGGTAAAAACCATTAATGACGGCTCCAAAAATGGGGGCATTTAGGCTTAATAAGGCTTGTAGGCCATTTGCTAGACCAAACGAGAGCCAAGTAATAATGGGTCCTGTAACCAGGAAGGTTATTGAAGCCACGATTCCAATGATGAGAATGGGGACCAAAAGTGCTTGAATAAACGTTGGAACCCAGATTTTTAGCCAACCTTCTAATTTTTTTACCAACCAAGCAGCTAGTATCATAGGGAAAATAGAGTACGTATACGAGACATAAGGAAAATTAAAAGTTCCAATAGATAAGATGTTCATACCACTATTAGCCGCTTCAAGGACAGTAGGGTGAATAATGATTCCACCAATAACAGCCGTTAAAAGAGGATTTCCGCCTAATCGCTTGGCAGCATTAAAGCCGATAAGAATAGGTAGAAAGTAAAAGACGGCATCAGCCATTGCGCTAATGATTAAATAAGCATTTCCAGTATCAGATACTAGATTTGAAGCAGTCAATACAGCTAAGAGACTCTTTATGATTCCTGAAGCAGCAAGCAAATTGATGATGGGCATCACTGAACCGGTAATAATCCCAATCAGTTGATTTCCACTATGTTTAATTTTTTCAAAAGAGGTAAGGTTTTCAGAAGGAGGAGCTGCAGTTTCTGTTTGTTGTGATTGATTATCAGAGACATCTAGCTGAGAAACAACTTCTTTATAAATATCTTCGACTGCTGCACCGACGACTATTTGGTATTGGCCACCAGCGTTTACTACACCTAAGACGCCTTTTAAATGAGTTAGCTCTTCTTCATTTGCTTTGGTGTCATCTTTCAAATAAAAGCGGAGACGCGTCACACAATGGATGACGTTTGTAATGTTTTCTTCGCCACCAACTAACTGAATGATTGTAGTTGCTAAATCATGGTGTTCCTCTTTTCTATTGTTCATGATTGATGGTCTCCTTTCCTCAAATGGTATTTAAGTGTATCATCCCATAATCACGCTGATTCTGTCATTTAAAAAGCTTTTTTAGTCAAAAAAAACTTGAAGAAACTAAGAATTATCTTAGTTCCTTCAAGGCTTACGTTTTAATTGACCATTTAATTAGTGTAGTTAATATCTTGATCTTTTTCTAATTCGTAAACAAATAAGTCGGCGGAGTTTAAAGGCAATTCTTTCATAGATACTGCACATATTTGGCTATTCTCATACGTTTTATAGTAATAAGTTTGCTTTTTAATGCTTACACAAGAAGAATATTGAGTAATTTCATAAATTCCTTCTGGTGCCATAGCTCCACCTCTTGGTTGTGCTACAAAGTCTAAAATGTGGAAAAATTGAGAAACATTTGCATTTTCTGTTTTGTCTGCAACTGAATTTAAACGAGCATATGCTGCACGAACAAATCTTGATTGAGAAGAAAGATCGCCAGGAAGACCAATAGCTCCCATTCCTCGACTGTAGACATCTAAATCAACCTTAGAACTTAAGCGGTTTTCTGGGATTTCTGATGTAAGGTTTAAGTAATTACTCATATTGTATTTATGGTATGGAAAAGAAGGATTGTTGGCTAGTACGCCAAATTGATTGTCATATACTTGTAAACCTTCAGCTGTTGATTCGACAACAATTGAACTGTCTTTATCTGAGATCAACCAATGCAATGGCGATAACTGTAGTTTTTCGCTAAAAGAAATATTGATTAGATTAATATTTTTTAATAATGTTTTAGCTTCTTGGACAGTAGCACATTTGCCTAATAAGTAAGGGATAAATTCAAAAGGGGTAATATTTTTTTTTCCTTTTTGCTCATCATGGTAGACTGCAAAACCATCAAAGTTTAATCCGCCCATTCCAAGGCCTTTTTCATTAACTGCATCAAAATATAAAGGGTAATTATCTACTACCATAGCCATACCAATTAACGAATAGTGTGAAGTGAGCTCTTCTTCTTTGCGTAGCTTAAACGTGTAGTCTCTTGGTGTAACAACAACTTTATTATCTAAAGTATATTCTAAATCAAGGTTTCTTCCAAAATAAAACGTGTCATTCGTGTAAGATAAACCTGTGCACATAAAATAGCCCTCCTAATTTTTTTTAATACATGGTCATAGTACAATTAAACGATTATGAATACAAAGATTTGACTGTTTAACCTAATAAAAGTTAAAAAATTGCATTGCATCTTTAAGAACTAACCAAAAAACTCAGTTTTAATAAAATCAATCTTTCTGACTTTGTTAAAATCTGAGTTTTTATCATTTTATACGCTAGATAAGTCAGGTAAGAGAAAATACATAAGAATATGGTTGATACCCGTGAAAATTAATTGGAAGGAGACTGTCCAATAGAAAATAGCTACTGCTAATTGTGGGTCGAGCAAGGATTGGAACCCAAACCAAATCACTAGGATGTTCAGCACAATAGCCAACCACTTTATATTATGATTTAGTTTGAAAACAGCGATAGCATTTACAATGGCTAAAACAATCATCATGATAACAACAAAGTAAATCATTAAAGCCGCTCCTCTGGCAGGGTTTCTTAAAAAAAAGGCTACACCAAAGCCACTAAATAAAATACCTTCTGCTATACGAAACAATTTGTATTTAAGGACCTGTGTTAAAAAAATCCCATCAATGATAATGACAATTCCGATAAGTGTAAGTGCAATTCCGATAATCATTAGAAATAAAGAACCTTGGCGGATGGGATTTGACATAAACAGAAATCCTAAAAGCAATAAGAGAATACCTTGAATCAAAAATTTCATTCGTTCTTTTCTCATTTGTCCTTCTCCTCTCTCTTGATACGGCGAGTTTATAATTGTGCTTTAATAAAGTCAATTGATTGGATTAGGATTGCATGTGTCATTTAAATAAACAAGTAAGTAATTACGCTGTAAATAGCGAGGTAGAATGATGGTGAAAAAAGAAGAAAGCTATCATAATATAAAATATAAAAGAGTGCATACAGATTAGGAGGATAAGAATGATGAATGAACGAGTTGTTGATACATTTATTGAGTTAGTCAAGATTGATTCTGAAGCTAAAGATGAAGGGAAGTTTCAAGCGTTTCTTAAAGCGAAATTTGAAAGCCTCGGACTGGATGTTTACGAAGATGACACTATAGAAAAAACTGGGTTAGGAGCTAACAACCTGTTATGTACCTTGAAAGGTGAGCAAGATGTAGCACCAATATTTTTTTCAGCGCATGTAGATACTGTTGCACCTGGTAAAGGAATAAATCCGCAAATTCTAGGAGGCGTCATCTATTCTGATGGGACAACCATTCTAGCAGCAGACGATAAAGCAGGTATAGCAATCATGTTGGAATTGATTGAAGTGATCAGAGAAGAAGCCATTTCTCATGGAACAATTGAATTTGTTCTAACTCCAGGTGAAGAAATCGGACTGGTAGGAGCTAATGCTTTTGACATGACAAAGATGACAGCAAATTATGGTTTTGTGTTAGACAACGGAGGTCCAGTGGGTAGTATCACAATGGACAGTCCAACTTTAATGGGATTAAATGTTGAAGTCAATGGAGTTACAGCACATGCTGGGCTGGAACCAGAAAAAGGTATTTCAGCAATTGAAATTGCTGCAAAAGCCATTGCAGGCATGAAATTAGGTCGTTTAGATTCTCAGACAACCGCAAATATTGGGACAATTCATGGTGGGGTAGCAAGTAACATTGTAGCGGATAAAGTGAAAGTTGTGGCCGAAGCGCGTTCAATTTCTCAAACGAAATGCCAAGAGCAGATTAACCATATGATCGAACAATTCGAAATTGCTAGTATCGATTTAGGCGGGGAAGTTAACTTTTCAACCGATACTAAGTCTGTTGGGTATCATTTTGAGGAAGAAGATGAATTAGTTAAACAAGCTGCACAAGCTATTTCAAAAGTGGGGCGTTCTGTTGCTTATGATAGTAGTGGGGGTGGTAGTGATGCTAATGTTTTTAATGCTAATGGGAAAAAAGCTTTAAATTTGTCAATCGGATATGGAAAGATTCATACAACGCATGAATACTTGCCAATCAACGAATTAATGAAAGCAGTTGAACTATCCTGTGAATTAGTAAAACAAATTCATTAAGCTTACTCTTTAAAGAAAAGAGGCTAAAAAAAGTGACTAAATTGATAAAACAGACACCTATTGTTGCAGTGGCAATTGCTCTGATTGGGATTAGTATCAATATGTTTTTAGCACCCCATCATATTGCAGCAGGAGGGGTAAGCGGGATTGGGATTTTGATTGAACAAGTTTTCGGGATTGATCGGGCGGTTGTTGTATTAGTATTAAATGGTTTTATGTTGATTATTACCTTTTTCTTTTTAGGACGACCTTACTTTATTCGGACAGTAATTGGTAGTATTATGTTGCCTATCTCTCTGGCTGTAGTACCTGAGATAATGGTCACGTCTGATCAGTTATTATCAGTGATTTTCGGAAGTGCAATTTTTGCCACAGGTGTAGCTATATTGTATAAAATTGGAGCCTCAAGCGGAGGAACAACCATTCCACCGTTGATTTTTCAAAAGTATTTTGGATTGAATACTTCTATTGGATTGTTAGCGACAGATGCAGTTATTGTTATTTTTAATTTATTTGTTTTTGGTGTGGAAGAGCTTTTATTGGCGATTCTTTCTTTAGTCATTACCTCAATCGTGATGACGTATATTGAAACTGGTTTGAAACGAAAAACAGCCGTTTTGATTATGAGTGAACAGTCTATCGATAATATTAAAGAAAAATTACTGAAGAATATTAGCCGCGGAATTACGGTATTTTCTGTTTCAGGTGGGTATACAGGAAGAGAAAAAGATATGTTAATGATTGTTGTAAGTAGTCAAGAGTACTCAGCCGTGATAAAGCTGGTTGATAAAATTGATAAAGATGCTTTTGTCATTGCTTACAATGTTTCAGAAGTTCACGGATTAGGCTTTACTTATTTGCCAATGGGTTAAAAAGTAAAAAATAGGAGTGATAAAAATGAATGCAGTCTTAGCATTTACAATTATTATGTTGGTATGGACAATCAGTGACTTGGTCTCGAAAAAAACAAAATCATTAATATCATCATTACTAATAGCTTCCTTAATTTTCTTGATTGGGTTTAAAACAAGTATATTTCCTAAAGACCTTTTACAAAGTTCATCACTACTAAGTTTAGGAACAACTATTGTCGGATTTATCATTGTTCATATTGGTACAATGATTAGTATTGATGAGTTAAAGCAACAATGGAAGACAGTATTAGTAGGGGTTTCTGCGATTCTTGGAATAACGGCATCTTTATTGTTGGTTGGCCCTTTATTTGAAAGTCGTAATTATGCGATTGCAGCTATTGGAGGAATAAGTGGCGGAACGATTTCTATTATTATTGTTCAAGAAGCAGCGTTAGCAGCCGGATTGTTGTCAGCAGCTGTTTTACCGGTCTTGATTTCTGCTTTACAAGGGTTAATTGGATTTCCATTTACATCACTGATTTTAAGAAAAGAGGCACGCCGTTTGCAAAAAGAGTATCGGGCAGGGACTTTGAAAATGGTAAAGAAAGAAGAAGGCCATGCTGAAGAAAAAGGCAAGTTGCCTGATATGTTCCAAACAACAGCAGGAACATTATTTATCGTAGGGATCATTGTTTTAGTATCAACCTATATCGACAACCTGACAAATGGAATCTTGAATACCTTTATTGTAGCCTTACTGATAGGGGTATTGTTGAGAGCGTTGGGTATTTTAAAACCAAATATTTTAAGTGGGATCGATGCATATGGTTTGATGATGCTGGCTCTCTTGATTATTATCTTTGGTCCGTTGGCAACTATTGAACCCCAAGCATTATTCGATTTAATTGTACCCATTAGTTTATCCTTTTTAGTGGGCGTTAGTGGAAGTATTTTATTTTCAGTCATTGCAGGTAAATTGTTAGGGTATAGCCTATCGATGTCTATTGCGGTCGGATTAACCCCATTGTATGGATTTCCAGGAACAATGATTTTAAGTCAAGAAGCTGCCAAAAGCGTCGGTGAAACGGAAGAAGAAGTTCAAGTCATAGAAGCACAAATCCTGCCAAAAATGATTATTGCAGGTTTTTCAACGGTAACAATCACTTCTGTTTTAGTCACAAGTATTGTTGCGGGATGGATTGGCTAATGAAAACCAAATAAAAGTCATGTGTCTTCAAATAAAGGCAGATGACTTTTTGTATGGAAACTAGTTGTGACTAGTCATTAATAAAGTTGGAAACAAGATAATTTTGAAGTTGCTACAACTCGTATCTTTAGTATATTCTGTACTTAGATAAACTATATAATCTAATTAGTTTTTGAATTCTGTATATCTAAAATGGAGGTGACTCAAATGAGTGAGAATAGTCCTTTAAAAAGTAAAGTTGTTTTTATGTGTGGAGCAGCAGGTTCAGGTAAAACGACATATGCCAAAATTTTAGAACAACAAGGATATACTCGTCTATCTTTTGATGAAGAGTCTTTTAAGAGAGGTTACAAAGTACATCCATTACCAAAGGTCATTTACGATGAAATCAAAAAAACTCTTGATAAAGAGCTCCATGAACTGATTGTTCAAAATAGGAATATCGTGTTAGACTATTCGTTTTGGTCACGACAGATGCGTGACGAATATAAAGATAAACTTATCCCATTTGGAATTAAACCGGAAATCATTTTAATGGTGACTCCAAAAGAAATTGCGCTACAAAGAATAAAAACTCGTAAAGGGACCCACCAAAATGATATTATTTTAGATGAACAAATGGCAATGCACTATTATGAGCATTTTCAGAAGCCAACAGCTGATGAAGGTGATATTACAGTCGTCAAAGGATATTAATTTTTAATACAAAAAGAGTGCTCAAAAACCCTCTCACTTAGAAAAAGTAGTTGTGCACTCTGTCTTACATATAAAGTTTAGCGTAAATTTGCGTAAGATGCGGAAATCCACAAATCAAAATTTTCTTGTTCTTCGTATTGCATAACATCATACATTTCTGGACTGACGATTTGGAATTGTTTTTTGAAGGTAACCAAATCAAGTTCTTCCATTTGTGTATCACGTTTAACACGACTAAAAACTTTTGCAAAGTCTTTGCTGCTGTATCTAATATCTTTTCGTTTCAATTCTAAAGGCAAGCCTTTTTTCGTGATACCCATTGCTTGTGCAGCATTAAAAGCTGCTTCTTTTACTGCAAAAACACGGTCATTTGATGCAAGTTTTGTTAAGATATATCTTGATTTTTGACAGTCATAGTTTGCTAATTCAGTAACGGCTTCGAGCCTAACTTTCCAATTGTCTTTTGTATTTGCTTTAGCTTTTAATTCTTCAATATTAGCTGGTTCTGCTTGAATAATAGTCATAGTTTTGTTGCCTCTTTCTATTTCGTGTCTTAAAGTCCATACTATAGCGTTTGATAGGCTTTTACAAGTTTATTTCCATTAGAGGTACGATTTATTTATACAGATGACGTTCAATCGACTCTCTTTGTGGTTCTAAAAAACTAGGTAAAGATAATGGAATGTCATCAAAATTAGTAATTACATAATCTTCTTTTGTAAGTGCAATCTCTTCTGTTGCGACCTCAAATAAAAGCTGGTTAGGTTCTCTAAAGTAGATAGAAGTGAAAAATTCTCTGAATTTCACACCTGAATTTTTAAAGTTTCGCTCCACAATTTTTTGCTCAACGGTACTTAACTCTTCAGTATTTTTAACGGACAATGCAATATGATGTGCTGATCCAATACCTGGCACTTCTAACGCACTTCGTTTATCTTCTATGATATGAATTTCTTGATTGAATAAAGTATTGCTTTTTGTGAGAACTAGGGTAGGCAAATTTCCTTGAGAAATAGTTTTGGTAAGCTCTAAGTTAAACATCTGCTGCATATTTTTAGAAGTTGCAAGAGGATAACGGACACGCAAATGGACTGAATCGATTCCTAAAATAGCATTTTCTAAATCAATCTCACGAGTTTTTCTAGGGAAAAAATCAGTATTGACGTCTCTAACAGGCACTATTCCTAGCTGAACACCATCAAAATCTTCAAAGCGTAAAATCTTTGAATCGTTGTACTCTTCAATTTCACAATTAAATATACCGAATTCATTCAAGCGGCTTTCCCAAAAATAAAGAGCCGCTTCATTTGGAACGGCAAATACAGTTCTCTCAATAGCATTTGTGCCAAACGTTCTGTCTACACCATCTTTTATCTGAAAAATAGTGAATTCAGTTCCTGGTCTTCCTTTAGTATCACCAAAAAACAAATGGTACATTTCTACGTCATCCTGGTTAACTGTTTTCAATACTAAATCTAAACCGAGTAGGTCATGATAAAAATGAAATGTTTGTTCAATGTTCCGATTAATAACAGAAACATGATGTATAATAGACTTATTCAACATAAATTGTGACACATCCTTTTAAATTATTGGAGGTACTTCCTTATGGATTATATTAACATACCAGGTTCTACAAATGAATTTTATGTTTTATTTCACGGCACAGGTGGCAACGAATATAGTCTATTATCTGTCATTGGTGACATTGATCCGAATGCATCTATTATCAGTTTTTTAGGTGACGAGGGGTCTGGTTCAGATAGAAGATTTTTTGCACCTTTGAAGAATGGTAAACTGCAACGTGATGATTTTAATGAAAAAGTTAATCAGTTTCTTAAATTATGGGACTCGATTAAACCAACCGATTCTAAAATCACTTTTGTAGGTTATTCAAATGGAGCAAACTTTTTGCTAGGGCTGCTAGAAAAACGTCAAGATATCGCTGATAAAATTATATTGCTCCATCCTTCAAATTTGGGTTACACTTTTGAATCCGCTTCAGAGAGTACTATCTATATTACTAGTGGAGCGATAGACAGTATGTCTCTTCCAAGTGAATCGCTTCAGCTGTCTAAACAGTTGGAAAGTTATTTTCCCGCAACAAAACTGCTATTATTGGATAGCGGTCATGAAATATCCAATGAAGAGGTTGCTAAGTTAGCAGTTTATTTAGGAAATAATGTTAAGGATTAATTGACATTGAGAAATTATCTTGCTATATTTTAGACGAGAATAAATAAAACCTAGATGAATGGGGATATGTTTTGTGAGTGTAGCAGGTATCTAACCAATAAGTTGAATAGCCAATAAACTAGAGGTTTATTTGGCATGCTTATAAGTGATACCTGTCGATAAATAGAATTTTTTATATTCTAAAGACGATAGTATATAGTATGACTATCGTCTTTTTTTGTACTCTCTAGGTTTAATTATTTATTTTAGGACGGGTATCTCTTCAGTGGAAAGGAAGAGAGCTATGGATAAAGAAACATTAAATAAATTACAATTTGATAAAATACAAAGAGAAGTACAAATTAGAGCCATTGGAAATTATAGTAAAACGCGTATTGCAGAACTTGCACCGCAAACGAATTTAGCGACTGTAAAAGTTTGGCAACAAGAAACGCAAGAAGCTCGATTGATTTTAGACAGCAATCAGCATGTGCCATTCATGGGATTGAGCAGAATTGATTCTTTAATGAGCCATGTCAAAAAAGGGATGATTTTGTCTCCTAATGATTTGACTGAATACGCGGACTTCCTTAGAAGTAGCCGGATGATCAACAAATTTTTTGAGAAAAATCAATACCAAACACCCCTGCTTTATCAATATAGTAAGGGATTGCCCAGTTTATTGGATGTTGAAGAAGAAATTTACGAAAAGATTCAGCACCAAAAAGTTAATGATGCTGCGTCTAGAAACTTAAGAAAAGTCCGTAAGCAAATTCGGGAGTATGAAAAAGAGATTCAAGATAAATTAGCAAAATTCTTGAAGCAGTCGAGTAATAAAGACATGATTCAAGATGGGATGATTGTTCAAAAAGACGGTCACTATACAGTTCCAATCAAAGCCAGCTACAAAAATAAAGTAGTTGGAAATATGATTGAACAATCCAATAAAGGGGCAACTGTTTTTGTGGAACCAGCAGCTGTAGCAAAACTGAATGAACGATTGATTCTGCTGAATGCTGAAGAAGTTGCTGAAGAGTATCAAATTTTAGCAGAACTAACAGGGTATCTCGCTGAAAAAGAAACGGTCATCCAATTGATTATGGAAACCATCACAGCTTTTGACATAATTTTTGCTCGAGCAAAGTATAGTCGAGAACTGAATGGTATTACTCCAGAGGTAAATAAGTCTGAGGTCATCCATATCCAAAAAGGGGTTCACCCGTTTTTACCCAAAGGAGCTGTTCCGTTAAATTTCATTTTAGGAGAAGATCACCGAGGGCTAGTGATTACAGGAGCGAATGCTGGTGGAAAGACTGTAGTATTGAAAACAGTAGGTCTGTTAACGTTGATGACCATGTTTGGATTGCAGATCCCAGTTCAAAAAGGAACCAATATTGCGGTATTTGATGAAGTATTTGTCGATATTGGTGACCAACAAAGTATGGAAAATGCGTTAAGTACATTTTCTGGTCATATGAATAACATTGCCTCCATTTTAAACAAAGTGAAACGAAATACACTAGTCCTACTGGATGAGATTGGTAGTGGGACGGAGCCAAATGAAGGTGCAGCTTTAGCCATCGCTATTATGGAATCTTTATATGCAAAAGGAGCTTTAGTAGTGACGACAACCCATTACGGAGAAATTAAACGCTTTGCTGAAGAACACGAGGACTTTGTCCCAGCAGCGATGGAGTTTGATCGAGAAAATTTGACGCCGAAATTTATTTTACGTTTAGGCGAAAGTGGAGATAGCCAAGCTTTATGGATTGCTAAAAAGGTTCATATGGCACCAGCTTTAATCAAACAAGCGCGAGAATATATTGATAACAAAGACTACCAAATGCAAAAAAAAGAATTTAAAAAAAATGTTGTGAAACCAGAATTTTTTAAAGAAATAGAAGTTACTTTTGGCAAAGGTGATCGCATATTGTTAACAGAAAATCAAAAGAATGGCTTAATATACGAAGACAATGGGTCGGAAAATGTCTTGGTTTATATCAATAACACTATTATAGAAGTCCCTAGAAAACGCATTCAGATAGTAACAACGGCGCAAGTACTTTATCCAGACAGCTATGATTTAGATAGTTTATTTATTGATTATTACACACGAAAAACGCATAGAGATTTAGATAGAGGTTCTAAAAAAGCACAGAAACTATTGGATAAAGAAATGAGAAGCAGAAAGTCAGAAGAACTAAAATAAACATAAAACCTCCCAACATTTTTGTTGGGAGGTTTTATGTTTATGCTTCTTTCGTATAAGCTAATGTCTTATTTAATAAGAATGGCGTGTAGAATGCAACGGTATCACTTAAAGGCAATACGTCATCTGATAAGTCTATGTGGATAACGTCTTTGATGTAATTTCTTCTTTCTTCGATTCGTTTCCACACATCAGGATACTGTTCTTTTAATTCATTTTGTAGTGCTTTACCTGCGATAGCGACAGGTTCTTCACAACTTGCTCCTGAGTAGCCAGGAACACTCGGAATGATATCTACTTGGAACAGTTGACCGCTCTTCACAACAGCTGTAGAACCTTTAAAGAATGGTGATGACATCCATTCATCATCTCCTGTGTAATGTCCTGGATTCAAGGTCCAGCCGTAAACATCAGCAGGGAAGACTTCCTCTATCCTGTCGTAAAATGCATCTCCAACCGTTCCTACACTAATATTTTCCAACCAAGTAGCGTACGCAGTAAAGTAAGGTATACCTACTTTTTCTAAATAGTCTGTTTGGTTTTCTGGCAGCTCCTTTTTAGAGGCTACTACAAAGCCAGCACGACTACTTAGCCCACCTCTATATCCTACTGTCAAAGAATAGTTATCGCCTAATAAGGCTTCGTTGTCTCTTGGATAAAGAGTAGCATTGGTAAAACGTTTGCCAGCAGCACTAATCGTCGTCACAGTATTTGGTTGGCCATCTTGAGCAAGTAAAGCGCCAATTTCTTTTTCTGTTTTACCAACTTCCACAGCTTGGATCGCTGCGAACATACCTTTTCCAGCTAAGGTTGCTCCATATTCAAAATGAGCGATCTCGTTGGCGTTATGAGTCGTACGTAATCCGCCTTCTGGAGAGATAAGAGCTGAAGCAAAGTTTTTTAATTGCTTACGGTCTGCAACATAATGGATTAAACTGTCTACGATATAAAAAGGCAAGTCGAATAACCCACTATTGTCGTATTGGCTAGAAGTAAATAATTTCCATCCAATAACACCAATTGTAGCATCAGGAGAAATTTGGCTTTCTTTAAAATAATCCGCTAATGCTTTTTCTCCATTCATTGGTTGATTCGGTAAAGAGAAATACGGTACATGAATCGCTTGCGCAGGGATACGGGAGTGTGCAGCTAATTTCAAGTTTTCGTTTCCTAGTAACAAATAGCTGTCTCCATTGGCGTGGATCACTAAACAAGCTTCTTCAAATCGTGGAATAAAGCCTGTGAAATATTCGAAATTTGCGCCATGCTCACGGTCTGCATAAATAATTGCAGTATCGATAGACTGCTGTTTCATTTTTGCTAAAAAATTTTCCTTTCGAGCGGTCATTGTTTTGTCTGTTAAATAAATCGATTTAAGATTTGTGTGGATAGTTGGTAGAGTTACTTTATTTAAATTAATATTCATGTTTATTCTCCTCATCTTTAATAGAAATAATAGTCGTCAATGATTTTAATTCTTTAAAATTTGTTTGCTGGCTGTCTAAATCAGTCACGATCATATCAACCTCTTCGATATCCCCGATTTTATAAAGGTAAGAGAGACCAAATTTTTTATGATCCGCCACCAGAATAGTTTTCTTCGACTGATTTATGACGGCTCTTTTTGTAAAAGCATCCTCCTCATTGGGTAGAGTAATTCCAGAATCGGCACTGATTCCTTCCGCTCCTATAAAAGCCACATCAAAGTTGAAATTTCTGATGAAATCAGCTGTTTCCAATCCTAAAAAGCCTTTAGATAATTCACGGTACTTTCCAGGGACACAGTGCAAATCGATACCTTCATATTTAGATAAAGAATTCAGCACTAATAGGGAGTTCGTATAAAATTTGCAACCTTCGATATTGAAAATCTCTCTTGCCACAGCTAAAGCAGTAGTTCCGGTCTCGATAAAAACAGCACTCCCAGGCTTAACTAAATTTCTGCAAAAATTAGCAATGCGTTTTTTCTCTTGAACACTGACTTCTTCTTTAATCGAAATAGGATTTTCTAAAGTGTTTTCATCTCGATAAACAGCTCCGCCATGAACGAGTTGGATACCTCTCCATGTGGAAATCTCTTTAAGATCGCGATTGATGGTCATCATAGAAACATCTAATTTAACAGCGAGTTCATTTGAAGTTGCTTCTCCGTTAACTTTCAGCAAATCAAAAATCATTTCTTGTCTTTTTAATTGATTCATTAAAACACCTCCAAATGTTTTCTTCTTAGCTCTATCATAACATTATTTAAAATGAAATCAACTCAAGATAACTTTTTTATTGATATGTGTTATTTAATGTTAATTTGTAAATGTTATATAAAAATCGGATTATCAGCTTTACAAATTATACCCGCGGGGGTATAATCATAAATACGCACGGGGGTATAAAAAGGGTATATTCTTACCTATTATTAAATTTTATCAAAAAGGTTCTCACCGTTACTGCCACCGAGTTGCTGTTAATATCCTTCCTATTCTCACTATGCTGTTGAAGGAAAAGAAAGGCCAATCAAAAGAGAACATATAAAAAAGAAAGCTAACTAAGGAGGAAAAAGAATGTTGTTTAAGAAGATACCTACTATTGATACACATGAATTAGAGAGTAAATTGGCAGAAAAACCACAAATTATTGATGTACGAGAACCGCACGAATTTCAAAATGGGCATATTCCAGGAGCAAAAAATGTTCCTTTAGGAAAAGTAATGCATTATACCCCAAATGGTAAAACGTATGTTGTCTGTCAATCTGGAATGCGCAGTAAAAAAGCAACTAAAGTGTTATTAAAACGAGGATATGATGTTGTTAATGTTCGCGGCGGAATGATGTCATGGACAGGCGCTAAAAGAGGAGGAAAAAAATAGTGAAAATTGTGATCATTGGGGGTGTAGCGGGAGGAATGTCTGCTGCTACACGGTTAAGACGCTTGAATGAAAATGCAGAAATCATTGTGTTGGAAAAAGGACCATATGTGTCATTTGCAAATTGCGGTCTGCCTTATTATGTTGCTGGTGAAATTAAAGAGCGTACTGATTTATTGGTGCAAACGCCTGAGGCTTTACAAGCGCGATTCAGTTTAGATGTACGTCCGAATAGTGAAGCTGTTTTTATTGATGCTGCAAAAAAAGAAGTGATCGTGCAAACACGAGAAGAGAAATACACCTTAACTTATGACAAACTGATTTTATCTCCAGGGGCAAAACCATTTGTTCCTCCTACAATAGGGTTAGCCGAAGCGGAAAATGTATTTACATTGCGTTCGGTTCCTGATGTAGATGCTATTTCAGCATTTATAGAGAAAGAACAGCCTAAAAAAGCAATAGTGATCGGTGCTGGATTTATTGGTTTAGAAATGGCTGAGAGTCTAGTCCATCGCGGAATGGATGTGACAATTGTAGAAAAAGCTCCACATGTATTGCCGCCTTTGGATGAAGAGATGGCAGCTTATGTCAGTAAAGAATTAACGGCAAATGGTGTGAAGCTGTATACCGGGCTGGCGGCTGACTCATTTGAAGAAAAAGGAAAAATCATTGTCCTGGAAAATGGGAAACGCTTGGAAAGCGATCTCACATTACTGTCTGTAGGTGTTAACCCGGAGACTTCATTGGCACAAACTGCTTCTATTAAAACAGGAGTACGGGGTGGTATACTGGTCAACGAGCAGTATGAAACCAGTCAAAAAGATATTTATGCTGTTGGAGACGCAATCGTTGTCAAACAACAAATCAATGGGAAAGATACGATGATTGCTTTAGCTTCACCGGCCAATCGTCAAGGCAGACAAGTAGCGGATGTCATCAGCGGATTAAATCGTAAAAATAAAGGCAGCATTGGGACAGCTATTGTGCGTGTCTTCAATTTGGCTGCAGCATCAACTGGGCTTAGCGAAAGACAATTGCAACAAGCAAATGAAACCTATCAAGTGGTTCATATCCAAGGAAAAAGCCATGCAGGATACTATCCAAATGCAAAAGCGATTGTATTGAAATTGTTATTCCATCCGACAACTGGAAAAATTTACGGAGCACAAGCAGTCGGAGAAGATGGTGTCGACAAACGCATTGATATTATTGCGACAGCCATTAAAGCAGAGATGATAGTAGAAGACTTGCCGGAGTTGGAATTCACGTATGCTCCACCCTTTGGCTCGGCAAAAGATCCCGTCAATATGGCTGGATATGCTGCTTTGAATCTTATGGAAGGACTGAGTGACTCTGTTCAATGGTATGAATTAGAAGACAAACAAAAAGAAGGTCACGTGTTGTTAGACGTTCGAAATGCCGATGAATTGACAAGCAATGGTCGTTTAAAAGGAGCAGTGAACATTCCTCTGGATAGTTTAAGAGAAAGATTATCTGAAGTTCCTAAAGACCAACCGATTATTGTGAGCTGCCACAGCGGATTGCGCAGTTATATCGCTGAGCGTATATTAAAAGAAAATGGATATGAAGTTGAAAATTTGGATGGAGCATTTGCGCTTTATTCTACAGTCAAACCAGAAAAGGTGGAAAAATAATGTATCATTCGATATCAATGCCAGAGTTTGAACAAAAATGGAAAAAAGGAAAACTTCCTTTAGTCGACGTGAGAGAAGACAATGAATGGGAAAAAGGACATTTAGAAGGAGCGATTCATGTTCCTTTAAGCCGTCTATCATCTGTTAAGCGAAAATTAGATAAAAATGAAGAGTATTATGTTATGTGTCACTCAGGAGCTCGTTCTTCAATGGCGTGCCAAGAACTGGCTAAGGAAGGATACAAAGTAACAAATGTCATGGGCGGGATTTCTGCTTGGAGAGGAGAAGTTATCTAATGGAATACAATGCAAAGATAGTAAACCGGTTGAAACGTTCTGATGGCCAACTGCATGGAGTATTGAAGATGATCGAAGAAGAAAAAGATTGTACAGCTATCGTGACACAGTTATCAGCTGTCCGTTCTAGTCTTGATCGTGCAATCAGTTTAATCGTAGCGGAGAACCTAGTCGAATGTGTCCAAGAAAATATAAAAGAAGGTACTTCTGAAGAAGAAAGTATCCAACAAGCTATTAATCTATTGATGAAAAGTAGGTAATGAGGAATTTTATTAGAGGCACAGTGCTGTGACAGCACTGTGCCTCTAACTATCTGAAGGCTTATAAAAATAAAATGGGATTTTATAAGAAATTCTTCGTGGAATAAGGTTATTTCTTAATTACTCTTCAAAATAGTAACATAAGTTAGTAAAACCATTGCTACTAATCCCATTGCCTTTCTGTTGTTGTTTTTGAACATACATATATATTCTACAGTTCAAGTTACTTTTCTTAGGTTATTTAAGTTAAATCAATGATTCCTTTTTGTCAGGTTTATTTTCCAGATTCTTAATGTTACTTAAATTAAGATATCTAATCAAACTGGTACAAGGAATAGCAAGGAAATAAAGTAACATTACTATTGATGACTAGGTAGGTGTAAGGACTTTCTGAAATGGAGGAGATACCTTGAAAGATTTAAGTAGGGAAGAGCTGCTTATACAAGTGGACTCTTTGAATAGATGGAATAAAGAATTATTGCATACAATTCAAGAATCAGAGCAACTAGAGTATGGATGGACAGGCAATTTAGGACAATGGTTTTGGAATTGTACTACTAATGAAGTTGAGTTTAATTCTTTAAAAGTAGAAGCTATTGGGTATCAAAAAGAGGATTTGCCTGAAAAAGTTCCTTATCAATTTTTTACAGATAAAATCCATCCTGAAGACAAAAAAGAAGTCATGAGAACAATGAAAGAACACATGCTGAATAAAATACCTATTTGGGAAGTAAAATATCGTATTCAAGCCAAAGATGGTTCTTGGAGAGTCTACCAAGACAGAGGAAGGGTAACAGAGCGAGATAAAAATGGAGCACCACTTTTTCTTAAAGGAATCGTATTTGATGTCACCAAGGAAGAACAAGAGCGTGAACAATTAACGGTTAAAAATAAAAATTTAATAAATCAAATTAAGGTAGATACACTTACGCACCTACATACAAGGTCCTCTATCATAGTTGAGATGGCCAAGTGTGCGAATAAATCAAAAGAAGAAAATTATCCGTTGTCTGTCATTTTCTTAAATATTGATAAATATTCTAAATACGAAGAAGAGTTTGGACTTTTATTAAGCGAGGAAATATTGAAAACACTTGGTCAGTTGATTCAATCAGTGATCCAAGAAAAATATGTTGCTGGCAGATATAGAGAATCTGTTTTTTTAATTCTTTTGGAAAACATTCCTAAAGAAGAAGCCTATAACTTGGCTGAGACAATTAGGAAAACCGTTTTGGAAACGTTCTTTGTTATACCAAATCAGATAAGTATTAGTGGAGGAATTACTGTTTATGACCCGAGTGAAACAATTAGTGAATTGGTCCAAAAGGCGTCTGGAAATCTAGAGGTAGCCAAAAATAATGGCGGAAATCAGATTATTCTATAAAATAAAGGCTAGTAAGTAAAAGACTCCTCTGAAGTAAAGAGAGTTATTTATTTACTGGCTTTTTTTGTGACAAATTTTTTATTAAAGATGTTAACTAAACTTAACTAGTCTTTTTTACTTTTGGGATAGAAAGAGTGAGGCAGGCTCCAATTGAAGTAAAGGGACATCACTCTTAAAACAACAATTGAAATGAAGAGCATGATCGTTACATATGGACCACTTACCCAATTTAATCCAATGATCAACCCGGCGAGTGCAGCCCATAGAGCATAAACATCTGAATGGAAAATCATAGGCTTACGTCCGGCAAACACATCTCTTAGTAATCCTCCTCCCGCACCCGTGATAACAGCAGCAAGAACGACTGCAACTGCGGGAACTTCAGTGGAAACAGCATAATTTGCACCTTGAATAGCGAATGCTGCTAAACCAATAGCATCAAAAAACTCGATGCTATTCACTTTCCAAAGAATATTCCAAATGTTTGGAAATAGTAATACTAAGGTAATCGCTAAAAAAGCAAATTTAAATAAAGTACTTTGCATCCAAATATTTTGGACAGGAATACCAATGACTAAATTACGGATGAGTCCTCCACCAAATGCTGTTGTAAAGCCTAAAATATAAACTCCAAGGATATCATAGTCTACTTTGATTGCGATAAATGCACCACTTATTGCAAAGGCAATCGTACCAATAATATTTAGAATTTCCCAAGTCATTCCTGTCATTTCAACAACCTCTATTCTATCTATTTTTCTATAAGAGCATAGCATAAATAAAAGATTATAGAAAAAATAAGTGATTTTATTAGGATTGATAGAAATCCAGATATGTGATGAGAACATGAACTGCTCCAAAAATCAGTGTAGGTAGAATAGCAAAGAATGAATGAAGCCAAATTTCCGCTAAAGTGAAATAACAAACAGGGAGAATGGCCATACATATAAGAATAAACAGATTTTTATTCTCTTTAAATAAAAAAACCCATAATCCATAATAAGAGAATAGAAACAGAGCTATAGCGATTACATAACCACTTTTAATAGAAACAGATTGATCAATGGGAACACAAATTAAAAGGCCAATAAAAATAAACTGGTTGCTATGTTCTAATAAATTTAAGAAGGGATGGTTGGCTCCATGTTTTGTGGCTTGCAGTTTATTTGGAAATAAATAATAAAAAAGGTTAGGCACCATAGGGAATAAAACAATCAAAAATCCAGTCCATGAAAATCCAAACAAATTATTCATAACAAATCTCCTTTAATGACACCAGTCTTCTCTGGATAGATACATTATCCTATAAACAAAAATAAATGTAACATATCACCTGAGTGAGTTACATTTATTTTACCATGGCTATACATAATTGATTAAGGCAAAAAATTGGAACAGGAATAGTAAGCTGATCCTTCTATTTTTTTAAAAGAGAGTCGACTTTTTATAAAAAATAGGGGTTAATGATTTTACTCATCAACACCTATTAGTAGAGAATCTAGGTTCATATTACGGGCAGGAAATTTAATCTAAAAAGTAACGACGCATTTCATCACTGACTTTAGGCAGGTATTCATGACCGTATTCTGGTAAAACAATAAGCTGTTTTTTTGAAGTGAGTTTATTGTATGTTGCCATTTGCGTAACTGGCGGAACAACAGTGTCTTGCATTCCAACGACCCAACAAACCTCTGCTTTTATACGAGGAGCGAAGTGTTGAATATCAATATATTCCAACGTGTCGAATACTTCAGTTTCCCGTTTATGCAGCGGATCGCGGAACTGAAACCAATACGGTATCTCTTCAAAAGCAGATGTCTGAGCACCTAAAGCATAGGCTTTTCTATAATCAGAAAGGAAAGGATAAGAAACATAAACTCGGTATAAGTCTGGAACGAGTCCAGCACATGCAATGGTTAGACCGCCACCTTGAGAAGCACCTTGAGCATAAATGCGAGTTTCATCTACAAACGCCATTTTTTTTAGGATACGAGCAGCGTGAGCAGTATCAAGAAAGACTTGTCTGAAATAAAGATTACCTTTGCCTTCTTCCATACCTCGAATAATGAGTCCTTTCATAATGCCTCCGCTTGTTTGTGTACAATCTTGAGAAAGCCCTCCTTGTCCGCGAGCATCTAAAGCTAAGACGACGAATCCTTCAGCTGCCCAACCAATTTTATCTTGGAAATCACCTGAATCAGTATGGTATCCATGGAACTGCAGCATACCCTTCAATTTTTTTCCGTCAGTTTCTTTTGGTGTAATGAGTTGGCAGTGGACAGTTGCACCGCCGACTCCCTTGAATGTTAAGTGGTAAAAATTGGCTACTTGAGATGGAATATCTACTGGCTCTAATATGTAATCAAGAGGGAGAGCCTCCATTTCTCGTAATCCATCCTCCCAAAAGACATCAAAATCGGGCGGTCTAATTCCGCTCCCTTGATAATCGGCCCATTCTTTTATGTCCATTTTATTGCTCCTCCAAACGTCTTATCATTTCTAAATAAAAGCGGACCGTATGATAGGGTCCTTTCCAAGCATCAGATATATTTTCCTCTGACTTACCATTTTTACGAAAAATAGAAAGCAAGTTGCCTTCAGAATCCAAACGGGAATACCATTCACTTCCATGGCGTTCATCGATAAATTTTTGTTGAATTAAATGAGCTAAAGTTAATGATGCTTCACGATAACGGAGATCTTTAGATTGTTGAAAAGCATGGAATAATCCAATGACAGCCTCTGCTTGTACCCACCAGACTTTTGTTTTATCCTGATGCTTGCCGTCAAAATGATTATTCATCCAACCGACATCATCCAGACCGTTCTCAAGACAATAGGAGGAAAGTGAATCGGTCATTTCATGGACATGATTCGCTATCTCTCCAGTAATTTGGCACTTCTCTAGTGTTTCGTCTATTAACCAAGATGTTTCAATGTCATGTCCATAGGAAACACCTGGATTGATAGAATCCCAATGCTGATTAAATTCTTGAAGACAATAACCTTGAGAATGATAGACATGTTGCATGAATAAAGTTAATAAATGCTTTATTCTTTCCAACAACTGCTCATTTTCCCATACTGTGTAGAGATTTGTATACCCTTCCAAAAGGTGTAGAAGAGTATTGGTTGTATAGTGTACCTCAGGATTTTTTGTAGCTACTTGAGTTAAGTTTTTCTGATGCCATACCTGATCAAATTCTTCTTCATAACCTTTCGTATCAGAATTATAAGCTTTTTCTTCAATGAGATGATATAACTTTTTTGCATAATTTAATGCTTCGGATTCTGGTGCAATTTTTACATATTCACTTAATCCATAAATGGCAAAGGCTTGTGCATAGATATGTTTAATGGTATTTAATGGTTCACCGGACGAATCAACGAGCCAATAGATACCTCCATACTCTTTATCCCATAAGGTATCGATTAAAAAGGTATAGGCATGATCAGCAGCTGTCTTATACTCTTTGATCTGTAACACATCATAAGAATGCGAAAAACTCCAAAGAAAACGGGACATCATTACACCACCTTTAGGGGCATGAGGATCACATTCTAAATCAATAGTTACTTTACCGTAAAATCCACCATGGTCTTTATCTTGTTGGGCTAACCAAAAAGGTAGGATACTTTCTGTCAGCTGTTTTTGTAAAAATTCTTTGGTTATCATTTGTGTCCTCCTCATAAATTATCAATTGCATGTATTTTGTTGTTTAGTTAAACAATGAGTGTTTTCAGCCATTCTTTGCTTAATGTACGTTTTATGCCAAGCACGGCACGGATAATTTCGTGCGAATTAGCTACGAAAAAAACACTCCAAAACGGCCAGCCGAAATATACTGTAAGAAAAGCCAATGGTATTCCCCATAACCAGACAGAAATGGTATCGAGCCACATGACAAATGTCGTATCTCCTCCAACACGCAAGATGCCGACGTTATTGACATAATTGAGGTGCTTGAAGGGCAAAATGAAGATATAAGCCACTAATACCTCATTTACTAATGTTTCCACATTATTTGTAATGTTGTAAAACTGTAGAATCATTGGTGAAAATAAGAGAATCAGTCCACTAATGATAATAGAAAAAATAATGGTCAGCCGGATAAATTGCTTGGCATAAAATAAAGCTTTTTCGTACTTTTCTCCGCCTAATTGATTTCCAATCATTACGCTTGAAGCATCACTTAGTCCAGTAAAGATACAAACAAAAAGAAAAACGAGTGGGTCAATTAGTGAAATGGCGGCTGTTTGATCGGTTCCTGTTCGAGTATAAAGCCAAAAGAAAACCAGTTCACCTACTGTCCAAGTCAGATGATTGATGATGGAAGGGATAGTTATTTTCCAATATTGACGGCTCATTTTTGGTATAGGTTGACTATTATCTGGATCGGTCTTTAAAATTCCTTTGTTGATAAATAATGAAAAAAGCAATAGTGTTTGGATAATTCTGGCCAATAAAGTTGCTATCGCTGCTCCGCGAATGCCATATGCTGGAAGACCGAAAGGACCAAAGATAAGAATCCAATTGAAGAAAGTGTTGGTTAAGAGCGTAAGGACGCTATAGAAAGTAGGTCTTTTGACCTCTCCAATAGTTTTCAAGGTTACGCTAAAGATCATAGATAATGCAGTAAAGAGATAACTAGCACTGATAATTCGTAAGAACGGTACAGCTTCAGAAATTACTAGCGTATCGTTAGAAAAAATTTCAAGTATGGCAGGAGTAAATAATAAAGTGAAAAATGCAAAGATAAGCGAAAAGAAAGACGCAATTTTTGTGACTAGAATAAGGGTCTGTTTAACACCGGCACAATTATTTTTACCCCAATACTGGGCTGAAAAAATAGTCGCACCACTGGCAAAACCTTGTAAAATAACAACCATAAATTGAGTGACTTTATTAGAAATACCTACAGCGGCAATGGATTCTACGCCTAAGCTTCCTACCATGACTGAATCTACGATATTTAATCCAGATGTGATCATCAATTGGATAGTGATAGGTAACGCAAAGGACCACATTGTTTTGTAAAAGAGACGTTTTTCTTCTTTCATATATCCTCCTTTAAGTAGTAAATTGTGAATGTAACTAAGACAGTTGATTTTATTCTTTACAAATAAATTGAATTGATAAATAATAATGGTATCGCATACATTTATAAATATATACTTTTGTTTCGGAAAGTCAATATTTAAAAGGAGGAAGTTATGGAATTTATTAAAGGAGTAACATTCGGATATATGAGTCAACGTGGTGAATGGGAGAAGGAAGAAGCATTTGAATCATTGCGTTTATTGAAAGAACGTTGTGCAATCACACATGTCATTCTGGGTGTAGTAGCAGAACAAGAAACGATCCATGCTACACAAATCGATTGGCAAGATGTGTCTGTCTTGAGTGATCAAGAAATAAAAAAAATGATTACATTTGCGCAAGAAATAGGTTTAAAAGTTATTTTAAAACCCATGGTAAATATAGCCGATGGTATGTGGCGTGCACACATCAATTTTTTTGACCATGATGTACCATGTGAACCGAAATGGTCAGATTGGTTTGCCTCATATACTACATTTATTACTCATTATGCACAAATTGCAGAAGACACGAATTGTACAATGTTCGTTGTGGGGTGTGAATTAGTAAATAGTGACCGACGAGAAAAAGAATGGCGTCAAGTAGTCTCAGCTATAAGAGAAATCTACAAAGGATTGGTCACGTATAACTGTGATAAATATCAAGAAGACCGATTGACATGGTGGGATGCAGTGGATGTAGTATCATCATCCGGTTATTACCCGATTGATAAATGGGAACAAGAATTAAAACGCATTGAAAAAGTAGTAGAAAAAGAACAAAAACCTTTCTTTTTCTGTGAAGCAGGATGCGCCAGTCGTACAGGCTCAAAATGGTTGCCAAATAACTGGGAGTTAGAAGGGTCAGTGGATAGTTCTGGACAAAAAGAATGGTATGAGGAGATGTTTCGACAAACCGATAAATATGATTGGGTACAAGGTTTTGGTCTTTGGGATTGGAAATCTAAGTTGTATCCTATTCAAAAATCAGACACAGATCAAGATTATGCACTCTATGGTAAGCCTGCAGAATCAGTCATTAAATTTTATTTCGATAAAAATAAAAAAACATGAATAAAAGTATATACATTTAAAGTTAAACATGCTAACATATGTTTGTAAACGCTTACTGTTTCTTTAAAACATTTTGAGGAGGATATAGAGATGAAAAGAAAGTCTATTTTTGGTAAAGCTAGTTTGACAGGTTTAGCAATTGCATCTGTTTTAACACTAACTGCATGTGGCGGAGAAAGTACGAAAGAAACTGACGCAGCAGATGGTGTCGAAACAATAACATTTATTAACCACAAGACAGACTGGGAAACGAATGGCAAATGGGATGAGTACATAGCAGAGTTTAATGAGGAGCATCCTGATATTAAAGTGGAAATTGAAACCATTACCGATTATGTAGGACAGATGAAGACACGAATGAATACAGAAGAATATGGGGACCTATTGATGTTACCGGCTGACATTGCGCCGCAAGATTTTGAATTGTTCTTTGAACCTTTAGGAGACAAAGAAGAGTTAGGCGAAACTTATATGGGACTGAACGACCGTTCATTTGAAGGTGTTCAATATGGTATCCCATCACAGATGAATGCAACAGGTATGGTCGTAAATATGCAGGTATTTGAAGATGCTGGTATCAACGAATTTCCCAAAACAACAGAAGATTTTATTGCTGCTTTAGAAACGATTAAAGAGAATGATCCTGAAGTCACTCCTTTATACACAAACTATGCTGCAGGTTGGACATTATCTAACTGGGACTTCACACGTACAGGAGTTTCTGGTGATCCGGATGTAACAACAAAATTAGCACAAGATACTGCTCCATTTGAAAAAGGCGACACAAT
>NZ_JBEMBC010000030.1:2840-28117 GCF_040274425.1 Carnobacterium sp. | reverse complement strand
CTGTTGACCACTTGGTAGGTGCCCCTCTTTTAGCAAATTATTTCTTAACACAAGGAATCGTTACAGAGGCAGAAGACGTAGTTGTTGTTTCACCAGATCATGGTGGTGTAACACGTGCTCGTAAACTAGCTGAATTCTTGAAGTCTCCAATTGCTATTATTGACAAACGTCGTCCTAAAGCGAATGTGGCGGAAGTTATGAATATTATTGGCAATGTAGAAGGTAAAAAGTGTATCTTAATCGATGATATGATCGATACTGCTGGTACGATCACGTTAGCTGCTCAAGCTCTTTCAGAAGCAGGAGCCACTGAAGTTTATGCATGCTGTACACATCCTGTTTTATCAGGTCCAGCTATTGAACGCATTCAAAATTCAGTAATCAAACAATTGATTGTTACAGATTCAATTTATCTTCCTGAAGAGAAAAAAATCGACAAAATTGTTGAAGTAAGTGTCAGCACTTTACTGGCTAATGCGATTACGCGTATCCATGAAAATAGATCTGTTAGTCCTTTATTTGAAAAACAATATACAGGTGTAATAGATTAATTCATTTTACAATTAAACAAATTAAAAAATGGGGGTGAGACAAAAGTCTCACCCCCATTTATGTATCCGAATAATCATTCTGGAACGTGATCCGAAAAGCAGCCCCGATGTCAACTTCACGAGTAATCACCTTGCTGTCTAAAAAAAAGATTGCTATACTTAATGCATTAGCTTCCTAGTAGAAATATGGGAGAAATGGAGTCAACAGAAAATGAAAAAAATTAAAGATCAATTAGAATTGGTTCGCCCTTTTGATGGTATAATTATTATACTATTATTACTAGGATCATTTATACCACTTATTATCTTTGGTCAATCTACCAAAAATCTAGATGAAAATAGTTCTATTTATGCCGTAGTATCTATTGATGGTAAACCAGTTAAAGAAATAGAATTAACAGAAAATACCCCTCAAGAAACGTTTTCTTTTTATCCAGCAGAAGGACAATACAATATTGTTGAAGTTGATGGAAAAAAAATTCGTAATAAAGAGGACAATAGCCCAGATCAAATTGCTGTGAAAACAGGTTGGATCAGTAAACCTGGTGAAACGGCAATATGCCTGCCACATAAATTGATTATTGAAATCAAAGCTAAGGATTCTTTAAATGAAACGGATGATGATGTGATTATTCCGCTTTAACGAAAATAGTTCAAAACGAATGAAGGAGCTTCGTTTTGAACTATTTTTTTATGTATTTAAATAACGTTTTATGTATATTTAGTGTTTGAAACAGGCGTAAAGTGGATTAATTTGCAATTTAATACGTATAGAAGTATACTATATGCATTATCTAATGGATTGAAAAACTTAATAGTGAGAAGGAGTTAGGGTATGGATTCTATGATTAAAGAAGTACATAAAAAAGAAAGTCTGTTGGCTTTGCAGAAATTAATTGCTATACCATCTGTGAATACATCGGATGGTAAGACAAACCCGCCTTTTGGTCAAGGAATTGCAGATAGTTTAGAAGAAGTTTTAACGATTTGTAAGAGTTTGGGAATGTCCACGTATAGCGATCCGAAAGGTTTTTACGGTTATGCTGATTATGGTCAAGGGGAAGAAATGGTTGGAATCCTATGTCATTTAGATGTGGTTCCTGAAGGGAACCTGTCCTTATGGGAAACAGATCCTTTTGAAGGTGTAGTGAAGAATGGCATTATCTATGGACGTGGAAGTCAAGACGATAAAGGGCCTACAATTGCTGCGCTATACGCATTTAAAGCAGTGGTTGATGCAGGTTTGATTTTTAATAAACGGATCCGTTTTATATTTGGTACGGATGAAGAGACCCTTTGGCGTTGTATGGACCAATATAACTTGAACGAAGAAGCACCAACAATGGGTTTTGTTCCTGATGGTGTCTTTCCTTTAACTTACGCAGAAAAAGGGTTGCTGCAAGCTAAATTAATAGGACCTGGAAGTAAGGAGTTTGTTTTACAGTGTGGTGAAGCATCAAACGTTGTTCCGGGAAAAGCGAGTTATACTGGTAAAGATGCAAACGAAATTGCTGAAACGTTAAAAAGTTTGGGGTCAGATTATGTATTATCTGATCGGACGGTTACTGTAAAAGGAAAAGCTGTTCATGCAAGTACAGCCGAACTTGGGATCAATGCTATAAACAAGTTAGCTCAAGGTTTAGCCACTCATTACCCTCACCCAATAGTAAATTTTTTAGCAGAAAAAGTTGCAAATGAAACAAATGGTTTTAGTATCTTTGGAGAAGTTAAAGATGCGATGACTGGAGAACTTACCTTTAATGTAGGTAGCATTCATATAGATGAAACAGGTTCTGAAATTGTTTTAGATTTGCGAATTCCTGTTGAGTACACAATAGAAGATATGGCTTCGCGATTGGAGAAAGCAGCAAATGAGTATGGATTGATTTATGAAGAATACGATGCTGTTCCATCATTGTATATCCCGAAAGAAAGTCCGCTCGTTCAAACGTTAATGACTATTTATCGTGATAAAACAGGAGATTTAACTGAACCAACTACTAGTGGTGGAGCAACCTATGCTCGGAAAATGACCAATATGGTAGCTTTTGGTGCTCACTTCCCGTATACAAAAAGCTTGGCACATCAAGAGAATGAAGGAATGAAATTAGAAGAGTTGTATATGGCGATGGACATTTATGCAGAAACAATTGCTCAATTGTGTTGTGAAGAGTAATAAGATAATTTTAATAGCACTATATACCATGCAAAAAAACAGGACTAGTTTTAAATTAGTCCTGTTTTTCTATCTAAACTAATGTTTATTTTTCTTTGCCTAATGCTTCAAAAGCATCAGCAGTAACTTTTTTTAATGTGGATGCGGATAATTTCATTTTATCCATTTCAGAGTCGTTTAATGGAATTTCAATAACGCGTTGAATCCCTTGGCGATTAATAATCGCTGGAGCGCCAATGTATACATCATTTTGTCCATATTCGCCGTCTAAATAAACTGAAAGAGGCAATACAGCATTTTCATCGTTAAAAATGGCTTTAGTGATACGAGCAAGTGATACTGCAATTCCGTAAAAAGTTGCTCCTTTTTTTTGAATAATATTGTAAGCAGAATCTCTTACACTAAAGAAAACATCGACAAGAGCTTGTTCATCAGTATTCGGATTATCTTTGATCCACTCATTGATACTGAGTCCAGCAATGTTTGCATGAGACCATACAGGGAACTCTGTATCTCCGTGTTCACCTAAAATGTAACTATGAACGTTACGTGTATCAACGCCAGTTAGTTCAGCGATAGCCTGACGGAAACGAGCGGTATCTAAAGAAGTGCCTGATCCAATTACGCGATTCTTAGGAAGTCCAGAAAATTTCCAAGTTGCATAAGTTAAGATATCTACAGGATTTGTTGCTACTAAGAAGATACCATCAAAGCCACTATCCATTACTTGACCAACTAAGCTTTTGAAAATTCTTAGATTTTTTTGTACTAGGTCTAATCGAGTTTCACCTGGTTTTTGAGCTGCTCCAGCGGTGATTACAACGATATCTGCATCATGGCAGTCGCTATAAGTTGCTGAATAGATTTTTTTAGGAGAAGTAAAAGCTAAAGCATCTGATAAATCAATAGCATCTCCTTCAGTTTTGTTTGTATCGATATCGATAATTCCTAATTCTTGAGCAATGTTTTGAGTCACTAGAGCAAAAGCATAACTAGAACCAACTGCTCCATCTCCGATTAAAATTACTTTTTGGTGGTCTTTTACTTCTTGTTTAGTCATGATACAACAAACTCCTTTATGAATAAGATTCTTAATAAAGATAGTGTAACACTTAACAAACTTTTTGTAAATCAAAATTTTTAAAATGGATAAAAGTAACCACGGTTGATTAGAAGGCTTTTTTTAAAAAAATAATTATGTGAAAAAATAATCTATCTTTTCCCCGTAATCAAGTTTAACTGCTCAATTGTACTAAAATAACGCGTTCGGCCGAAACAAGTAGTAAAAAATGAAAGTCATTTATATACTTTCGCTTACATCATACAACTAAAGTATAGTATTTCAAAACAAAAAGTGACGAAGAGATGATAATTTGAAAATAAAAAGATTAAAATAATATTCTTTTTTAAACTAATTAGTAGCAACGGGAAGAGAATACTAAAAACGAATGGCCAATTAGTACCTAAGAAATTCAGAACAGAAAAACAAGATAAAAAAAGTTTAAAGGATAGCTTACAAGTCTTTCGAAAGGCAATCTGAGAGTGGATAGACATAAAGTTTAAAGAAAAAACCATTGAATTGTGTTATACTATATAAAATTGTTACTGGACGAAAATATTTCGTGCGGAACTTTTTTGCGTAAAAAAGCTTATTATTCTTTAAAAAGAAAAGCAAACGTGAAATAATCAACTGGAGTGTACTAAATAATGAAAATGATTGTTGGCTTGGGAAATCCTGGCGCAAAATATAAAAATACAAAACATAATATTGGTTTTATTGCAGTGGATGAATTTGCGATTCAGCATAAAATGGAGTTTAGTAAAACGAAATTTGAATCATTGTATGCAGAAGCATTTATTGGAACTGAAAAAGTTCTTTTAGTAAAACCGCAAACTTTTATGAATGATTCGGGAAGAGCTGTTCGACAGTTAATGGATTACTATAATGTAGAGGTAGAAGACTTAATCGTCATTTATGACGATTTAGATTTGCCTGTTGGGAAATTACGCTTGCGTCAAAAAGGCAGTGCAGGTGGACACAATGGGATTAAGAGTATTATTCAACACATAGATACATCAGACTTCAACCGTATTCGAATTGGAATCGATCGTCCAATGGGGAAACAAACAGTTATACAGCATGTGTTAAGTGGTTTTCCTAAAAATCAGCACGAAGAACTGTTGATTACCATCAAAGATAGTGTAGCAGCGTTAGAGTATTGGATAGAAGGACACCCATTTTTAGAGGTTATGAATCAATTTAATAAGAAAAAAAACGCATAAACAATTAGTAAAATGTGAAATTAAAAAAAGCAGTGAAGCCCAGAAAATTCTGAGCTTCTTTTGTTCATTTTAATAATCAGTTTGTAAATGGAAAAATAGATTGGAAGGAGCTCTTACAGTGGGAGATATAAAAAAAATACTAGCTGATGCGCCTGATGTTAAAGCTTTGCTAGAGCAACTAGAGCAACATCAATCGCAATTGATAACAGGATTATCTGGTTCTGCAAGAACTTTAGTCCTAAGTACGTTAGTAGCAGAAAAGAAAAAACCATTCATTATTGTGACGCATAATTTATTTCATGCCAATCAATTGATGGAAGATTTTGCGGATTGGGTACCTGAAGACCGACTGCACCTTTTTCCAGTTGATGAAATGATCTATGCAGAAATGTCTGTAGCTTCGCCTGAAGCACGAGCAGAACGAGTAGCAACGTTAGATTTTTTATTATCTGAAAAATTTGGTGTTGTGATTGTACCACTTGCGGGCGTACGTAAATTAGTGCCACCAAAAGAAATATGGAAAGCCGCTAAATTTACGATTAAGCAAGGAGGCGAATTGGAATTAACTCATTTGTCTCAACGATTAGTAGATATGGGCTATACTCGCCAACAATTGGTTAACAGTCCTGGTGAGTTTAGTATTCGCGGAGGAATTGTTGATATTTATTCTTTAACGGAAGAATTCCCGATTCGAATAGATTTATTTGATACTGAAGTTGATTCGTTGCGTTATTTTGATGCCACCACACAACGTTCCATCCAGACAATTGAAAAAGTAACCATTCTTCCCGCAACAGATACCGTTTATACAAAAGAACAATTAACAGCTGCAGCGCCTAGATTTAGTAAAGCTGTCGAAAGAAATCTGGGATTAATACAAGATGTTTCCGAAAAACAAACGTTTATCAAGCAAATGACACCTATTTCAGATGCTTTTCAAAAAGGTGAACCAATTGATGAATTAACCATGTTTACAGATTTTATTTATCCTGAAAAGAATAGTGTATTGGATTATATGAGTAAAAAAGGCATTGTTGTGATGGATGAGTATCCTAGAATAATGGATACTGATCGTCGTTTAAATGAAGAAGAAGCGGAATGGGTAACCAATAAACTGAGTGAGCGACGCATTTTACAAAACCAAGTCTTTTCAAATAATTTCCGTGATCAACTGAAGGCGTTAAACACGAGCATCTTATATTTTGCAGTTTTTCAAAAAGGAATGGGAAATACTCGGTTTAACCAGATTCATGCTTTTCAATATCGGAATATGCAGCAGTTTTTTGGTCAAATGCCTTTACTTAAAACAGAGATGGATCGTTGGATAAAACAAAAAAACACGATCGTCATCATGGTACCAAATGCTGATCGAGCTAAAAAAGTACATCAAACGTTCAAAGATTTTGAAATTACGAGTAAAATAGTGAAACCTGCTAGGCTTGAACTTGAAAAAGTGCAAATAGTTGAAGGGTATGTTCAGTCAGGTTTTGAGATGCCAACAGATAAATTGGTGGTCATCACCGAACGAGAGCTATTCAATAAAGTTACTAAGAAAACTGCTAGACGCCAAACATTATCAAATGCAGAACGATTGAAAAGTTACAGCGAACTGAATCCTGGAGATTACGTTGTCCATGTTAATCACGGGATCGGAAAATATACGGGAATGGAAACTCTTGAAATTGATGGTATTCATCAAGATTATATGTCGATCATTTATAAAGATGATGCGAAATTATTTATCCCTGTAACTCAGCTCAACTTATTACAAAAATATGTTTCTTCTGAAGCGAAAACGCCAAGAGTCAATAAATTAGGCGGAACAGAGTGGGCTAAAACAAAGAAAAAAGTGGCTACTAAAATAGAAGACATAGCGGATGAACTCATTGAGTTATACGCTGCCAGGGAACAAGAAGTAGGGTATGCATTTTCTCCAGATGATGCCTATCAAGAGGAATTTGAGAATGCCTTTCCGTATACAGAAACAGATGATCAATTGCGTAGTACTGCTGAGATCAAACATGATATGGAACAGAAAAAACCAATGGATCGGTTACTTGTTGGTGATGTTGGGTATGGTAAAACAGAAGTAGCGATGCGGGCAATTTTTAAAGCTGTTCAAGAAGGAAAACAAGCAGCCTTTTTAGTACCCACAACTATTTTAGCGCAACAGCACTATGAAACGATGCTGCAACGCTTTGCTGATTTTCCGATTGAGATTGGTTTGTTGAGTCGTTTCCGAACAAAAAAACAGCAGAATGAAACCATTTCAGGTCTAAAAAAAGGACAAGTTGATATTGTAGTCGGAACACACCGTATTTTATCAAAAGATATTGAATTTCAAGATATCGGTTTACTGATAGTAGATGAAGAACAACGATTTGGTGTGAAGCATAAAGAGAAGCTAAAACAATTAAAAGCGCAAGTGGATGTCCTAACTTTGACTGCAACACCTATTCCGCGAACGCTTCATATGTCGATGCTAGGTGTGAGAGACTTATCTGTTATCGAAACTCCACCAGCAAACCGTTATCCTGTTCAAACATACGTAATGGAACAAAATCTAGGAGCAATACGTGAAGCAGTTGAACGAGAAATGGCACGCGGCGGACAAGTCTTTTATTTATATAATCGAGTAGCTACAATTGAGAAAAAAGTAGATGAACTCCAACAGTTGATTCCAGATGCGAGAATCGGCTATGCCCATGGGCAAATGACAGAAGGGCAGCTTGAAAACACATTGTTGCAATTTATTGAAGGGGAATATGACATGTTAGTGACCACTACGATCATTGAGACTGGTGTCGATATGCCCAACGTAAATACATTGTTTGTAGAGAATGCAGATCATATGGGATTATCACAATTGTATCAACTGCGTGGTCGCGTAGGTAGAAGTAACCGTGTTGCGTATGCCTACTTCTTGTATCAACCAAATAAAGTGCTGAATGAAGTCAGTGAAAAAAGACTACAAGCGATTAAAGATTTTACTGAACTAGGCTCAGGATTTAAAATCGCCATGCGTGACTTATCGATTCGTGGTGCTGGAAACCTATTGGGAGCACAGCAGCATGGGTTTATTGATTCGGTTGGGTTTGATTTGTATTCTGAGATGTTAAGTGAAGCAGTAGCTCGTAAACGAGGGATAGACGCGAAAGAAGAAAAAACGCAAGTTGAAATTGATTTAGGAATCAATGCTTATCTACCAGGTACGTATATAGAAGATGAACGTCAAAAAATTGAAATCTACAAACGTATCCGAGAATTGAGATCACACGAACAGTATGTAGAACTACAAGATGATTTAATTGATCGTTTTGGAGAGTATGTGGATGAAGTCGCAGATTTGTTAACAATTGGATTAATCAAAATGTATGGTGAACGTGCACTGATAGAAACAATCAAACGAACAGGTGATGAAGTCGAGTTAACATTTTCAGTTGTAGGTACTCAGTCGTTGCCGGCAGAAGAAGTGTTTAGATCATTAAGTGAAGTGCCTTTAAGAGCAAATGTAGCTGTCAAGAAAGACCGTTTGATGGTTACGCTACAGCTGAAAAAAGAACCAACCTATCAGTGGTTGGGATACATTGAAAAGTTTGCCCAAAATATCGTTAACTATCGTTCAAAAGAGGCTGACTAGTCCTTAGTCATAAAAAAGAATCACAAATTGCTGATCTAGGTCATATAAGTGAGGGCAGAAAATTGGAAAATCAACAAATGAAAAAAATGATGAATGGGGCGATCATTCTATCGGTAGCTGCCTTTATTGCAAAAATATTAAGTGCTGTTTACCGTGTTCCTTTTCAAAATATGGTTGGGAATTCAGGGTTTTATGTTTATCAACAAATATATCCGATATATGGCATTGCAATGACTGTAGCTTTAAGTGGATTTCCTATCTTCTTATCCAAGTTAGTCGCTGAAACGTCTACGGAGGATGAGCGGAAAAGTCTCTTGAAAAAATCGTTTGTTTTATTAAACATTCTTTCGGGGCTCTTCTTTGTAGGTATTTATTTCTCGGCGTCGCTAATTGCGAATTGGATGGGCGATGCTAATTTAGAACCGATTATTCAAACGGTTTCGTGGTTGTTTTTACTCATTCCGTTTTTAGCTGTCAGTCGCGGTTATTTCCAAGGAACCTTTCGTATGCTGCCAACAGCTGTCTCTCAAGTGGGAGAACAATTTGTACGTGTAGCTGTGATCTTGGTTGCCGCTTATTTATATACGCGCAGTCAATGGGATGAATACCAAATGGGAACTATTGCTATGAGCAGTTCTTGGGTAGCGGGTCTAGTTGCGTGCATTATTTTAGGTGTAGCATTATTTAAACAGCAGTCTCTTAAGACAGAGCAAAATACAGAAGTAGATCCGATTCCAGAAATAAATAACTACACTAGTATTGCAAAACGATTTGCTACTGAAGGTGTCACGATGTGTTTACTGAGTGCTTTACTTATTCTTATGCAGTTGATCGATTCTTTTACACTATATAATGGTTTAGTAGAAAATGGATTGAGCCCTTTTGAGGCGAAAAACTTAAAAGGAATCTACGACCGTGGTCAACCACTTGTCCAATTAGGGATGGTAGTCGCTACCGCTTTTTCTGCAAGTTTGATTCCTTTATTGAGCCAATCGTTTGCCCAGAAAAATAGAAAAGCTTTCGTTCGCACAGCAAAATCTTTAATGCGGATAACCGCAACCTTTGCTATGGCTGCTACTACAGGTATCGTTGTATTGATGCCTTATTTAAATTTGGTGTTATTTGGCGATACAGATGGAAGCCTGGTGTTGAGTGTATACAGCGTATCAATTTTTTTAACATCATTAATTGGAGTTTACAATGCTATTTTTCAAAGTCAAAATAAACACCAAGTAGCTTTAATCGGCTTACTGATTGGATTAGGCATAAAAATAGTGTTGAATGAGTGGCTCGTTGAGCAATTTGGAACACTTGGCTCAAGTGGAGCAACTATAATCGGTTTATTGGTCATCTTAATCATTATGTGGTGGGATTTACCTAAAGAAATAAAAGAAAGTTTAACGGAAAAAAGTTTTGGATGGAAATTGCTGTTCAGTTGTGGTGTAATGGCTATTATAGTATGGTTCGAGATGCAATTGATTGGAAATAGTGCCTTAATAGAAGAAAATCGATTAGCGGCCTTTGGTTACACAGTTCTAGGTGGCGTCACAGGTATCGGAGTCTTTTTATGGCTAATGATAAAATGTAAAGTGCTAACGATTCGTGAATGGTTGTCTCTTCCGTTTGGTAAAAAAATTTTAAGAAAGTAGGCAAAACTAAATGGGGAAAATTAAAGTGGTTGGGCTTGGGCCGGGAGACATTGAACAGCTTCCTTTTGGAGTGTACCAATTATTGAAGAAAGAAAAGCCGTTGTATTTACGAACTAAGTTACATCCAGTTGTGAAAGATCTAGAGCAAGAAGGGCTGATCTTTCAATCATTTGATGCAATTTATGAAGGGAACGATCAATTCGAGGATGTCTATAAGACCATTGTCAAAGAATTGATAACAGCAGCTCAAAAAGAAGATATTATTTATGCTGTTCCAGGACATCCAATGGTAGCTGAAAAATCCGTTCAATTGTTGCTAGAAAATGAATTTGGTATTTCAATTGAAATCAAAGGCGGAAAAAGTTTCTTAGACGATCTTTTTCAAGCAGTAAAAATTGATCCAGTGGAAGGTTTTCAATTGGTTGATGCATTAAGTTTAAATCAAGACCAACTGGAAGTCAGTCAGCATATCATTGTCATGCAAGTTTTTAATGAATACATTGCTAGTGAGGTAAAATTAACCTTAATGGAGAAATACCCTGACGAACATTTAGTAGCTTTAGTCCACGAAGCAGGGGGCAAGAATGAAAAAATAGAATGGTTGCCATTATTTGAACTAGATCGAATGGAAGGAGTTCATAATTTAACATCGTTATACGTTCCTCCATTAGCAGTAGATGATCGAACAAAATCATTTCAGACCGTCCAGTACTATATGGATGCTATTACAGGAGAAAACGGCGATGCATGGATAAAAGAACAAAACCATGAGACTTTAGTTGCTTATATGGAAGAAGAAGTACTGGAATTTAAAGCAGCAGTTGAAAACGATGATATTGATAATATGGTGGAAGAGTTAGGTGATGTCTTGATGCAAGTGCTGTACCATACAAATTTTGGCGAGCAGTCAGGGTACTTTTCATTTGAAGAAGTGATTGAAACCTTAAATAAGAAGCTTCGCCGCCGTCACCCACATGTTTTTGATGGCGTTAAAGCAGAAACACCAGAAGAAGTCGATGCAATTTGGCAAAAAATAAAAGCAGAAGAAAAGGGGAACAATCAATGAGATTAGATAAATTTTTGAAAGTATCTCGAATTATTAAACGCCGTACCATTGCAAAAGAAGTTGCGGATAAAGGCCGTATTCAAATTAATGGTATACCGGCTAAGTCTTCTTCAGACGTAAAAGTAGGCGACGAATTAACGATTGCATTTGGAAATAAAACATTAGTCGTTAAAATTGATAAAATTGTTGAGACAACTAAAAAAGATGAATCAAAAGAAATGTTTAGCATTGTTAGCGAAACGTATAGAGAAGAACCGACTAACTAAAGTCGCGAAAAATTTTGATTGGCTTCCCTTCTAGGCGGTATAGCGAAAAAAATTCTTGTATTTTAGCTGATAGATAGACAAAGTAACTGCTTTCTTGCTATAATCATTTCATAAAGTGAGAATAGAAGGTGAATCGTTTTTATGAAGAAAGAAAATCAAACAAATGTGGCTAAATTAACTAATGAGTATACACATAACAAGACACTTCAAGCTCTTCGAGAACGCAAACACAAACGTCACATGCGCAGAAGAATCGCTGGTATTCTTGCTGTTAGCTGTTTCTTTGTTTCAGGATTTGCCATCAATATATGGACAAATACTCAAACGATATCTCAAATGGAGCAAGAAAAAAAAGAAGCTCAAAACGAACTAAAGCTAGTTGAAAAAGAACAAGAAAATTTAAATAATCAAATTAAAAAGTTGGAAAATGAAGATTATGTTGCTAAAGTAGCCCGTAGTCAGTATTATTTATCTGAAGATAATGAAATTATTTTTAGTTTGCCAGAAGATAATGCAGCTAATGAAATTGAAAAAACACCGAATTCTGAAGAATAACCAAATTAATAAATGGAAATAGTTTATTAAAGTGATTTTAATTAAGTTTAATAAATTAAATAATCGTTTTATGTCACAAGATAACATGGTATAATAACCGTACAAGTTTTAAGGAGGAAGCAATTTTATATGTCGATTGAAGTTGGAGAAAAAGTTACAGGTACTGTTTCAGGAATTACGAATTTTGGTGCGTTCATCGATTTAGGTGATAGAAAAACAGGTTTAGTTCATATTAGTGAAGTTTCAGATAGCTTTATTAAAGATATCAAAGACGTGTTAAAAGTAGGAGAACAAGTTACTGTTAAAGTAATGTCCATTGGAGATGACGGTAAAATTGGCCTTTCTATTAGACGTGCTGTAGATAAACCGGTTGAAACAACTGCTCCATCTCGCGAAAGAGCTAGCAGCAGTAGCAGCAGTTACCAAGGGCGTCGCGAAAGTAGCAGCCCAAGTCGCAGTAGTACTGGTTACCAAAAAACAGACCGAGGATCAAGAAATGCTGGTCCGAAGAAAGAAGATTTTGATTCATTGATGAGTTCATTCTTAAAAGACAGTGATGATCGCTTAACTTCTCTTAAACGTAATACAGAAGGCAAACGCGGCGGACGCGGCGGGCGTCGTAACTAAAAAATAATGCTGAAGGATAAGGAAACTTATCCTTTTTTATGTTGTAGTCAAGAGAGTTGAGTCTATCTACTAATAACGAGAATGACCAGATTGAACGTAAAGGAGCAGTTAAAATGGATATATATTTTGATTTTTTAGAGCGTTGTCAAAATAATCTCTATTGGAAGTCAACGGATCGTTTGCTGCTAGCTGTATCTGGTGGAGTCGATTCTATGGTGTTGGTAGATTTGATTCAGCGATTACCACATGCCATCAGACCTTGGTTTGGAGTAGTTCATGTAAACCATCAATTAAGACAGGCTTCTATAGAAGAAGAAAAATTCCTTTCTCAGTACTGTGCGAATAATAGAATTCCATTTTTTTTAAAAAGATGGCCTGAGGAGAAACATCCGATTGAAGGAGTAGAGGCAGCAGCTAGAGAGTTTAGATATGCTTTTTTTCATGAGGTATTGAAAGAACAGCAAGCCACACATCTGCTTACGGGTCATCATGGGGATGATCAAATGGAAACTATTTTAATGAGGTTGGTTCGTGGTGGTCAATTAGAAAGTATTGCAGGAATAAAAAAGCAACGAATCTTTTACGGGAAACAATTGACTCGACCATTGTTAGATTATAGTAAAAAAACACTCTACCAGTATAGTCAGGAACGGTCATTATCTTTTTATGAAGATGAGTCAAATAACAGCTTGGAGTATACAAGAAATCGTTATAGGCACCAAGTCATTCCATTGCTGAAAAAGGAAAATACACAAGTATTGACTCACTTTGCGGATTTTTCATCTGATTTGCAAGATGTGATCACGATAGCTAAAAAGGAAATTGAAAAACAAGCAGCAAATGTCTGCTTTCAAAAAGGCCCCTTTTGTTGGGAATTAAATGTACCATTATTTTTAACCTTTGAGCCTGCAATGAAACGTCAATTGATGCAAATTTTATTTAACAAAATATTTCATAAAGAAGTTAGTGAAGTTGGCAGAAAGCATCAAATGCAAATAATTGATTTAATCGAAAAAGATAAGCCTAATAGTCAATTGAATTTACCTGGAAATTGGGTAGGTCAGAAATCTTATCAAAAACTTTATTTTTTTAAAGAAAATGAACAAGAAGTTACTACTAAAAAAATACAGGGTATTTATCCATTAAATTTAGGGGAATGGGTACCTCTACCTAATGGTGCAAAAATAGGACTATTTGAAGCTACAAAAGAATCCGTAGTTACAGACCAAACAAAAAAAGTCGTTTGGTTAGATCCAGAAAGTATTCAGTTGCCATTACAGGTTAGGAATCGAAAACCAGGAGACCGTATAACGTTAAAAGGATTAGAGACGGGAAGCAAAAAAATTAAAGATCTGTTTATTGATCAAAAAATCTCACGAAATAAACGAGAAGAAGCCATTTTAGTAACAGATAGCAAAGAAGAAATCATTTGGTTAGTAGAATATAAGGAATCAAGATTGTCTATTGAGCCAGAAACTGATAAAATACATTACATACTCATTTATGAAAATAAATAAGAGTAGACGTGATGAAAAGGAGAACTTAAACAATGAAAAATGATATTGAACGCGTGCTTTTTTCGCAGGATGAATTAGCTGAAAAGACAAGAGAATTAGGTAAGCAATTGACAGGAGACTACCAAGATAAGAACCCATTAGTAGTCGGCATCCTAAAGGGAGCTATGCCTTTTCTATCTGATCTTGTAAAAGAAATGGACATTTATTTAGAAATGGATTTTATGGATGTTTCAAGTTACGGAAACGGAACAGTTTCATCAGGCGAAGTGAAAATCGTGAAAGACTTAAATACGAATGTTGAGGGTCGCGATCTACTGTTAGTAGAAGACATTATTGATAGCGGACGTACATTAAACTACTTGATAGACATGTTTAAATACCGTAAAGCTCGGTCAGTAAAAATCGTTACATTATTAGATAAACCAGAAGGCCGAGTTGTAGATATTAAGGCGGATTATGTTGGGTTCTTAGTTCCAAATGAGTTTGTGGTCGGTTATGGATTGGATTATGCTGAAAGATATCGGAACTTACCATATATCGGAGTTTTGAAACCTGAAATTTACGAAGAGAAATAAATGGTCAATGTTGGTCAAATATGTTACAATTAATAAAATTAAGAATCATTTACAATAAAATACAGAATTGAACTTAAAAAGTTTGTTTGTAGAAGGAGGGCACAATGAAAAAAGGACTCTTTAAAAACGGGTTCTTCTATGCGATCGTTTTCTTAGTCATAATAGGAATTGTAACTTGGGCAACAGGTGGAAACTCAGGACAGAATACTACAACCCTTTCAGCTAGCGAATTCGTTACGCAATTAGAAGAGAATAAAATAAAATCATTTACGATTCAGCCTAACGCTGGAGTGTACCAAATTACAGGTGAGTACCGAGAAGAACAACCTGCAGAGGAAAGTTCTAGTCAAGGTGTCGATATTTTTGGAACAACAGAAACAACAAATACAACATTTACAACAGCTATTTTGCAAAATGACACCTCTGTACAAGAGATTACAGCATTAGCAGATGAAAATAGTATTGAATACACACCGCAACAAGAAGAAACAACCGGTATATGGGTTACATTACTGATTTCAGTATTACCTTTAGTTATTTTTGTTTTCTTCATCTACATGATGATGGGACAAAGTGGTCAAGGCGGAGGCGGTCAAGGCGGACGTGGCGTGATGAACTTCGGTAAATCAAAAGCTAAAGAAGCAGACAGCAAAGCCAGTAAAGTTCGATTCTCTGATGTAGCAGGAGCAGACGAAGAGAAAGAAGAACTTGTAGAAGTGGTTGAGTTTTTGAAAGACCCTAGACGTTTTGCGGCTTTGGGAGCTCGTATCCCAGCAGGTGTCTTGTTAGAAGGACCTCCAGGAACCGGTAAAACGTTACTTGCGAAAGCTGTTGCCGGAGAAGCAGGAGTGCCATTCTTCTCAATTTCAGGTTCAGAATTTGTTGAAATGTT
Source organism: Carnobacterium sp. (assembly GCF_040274425.1). NCBI lineage: Bacteria > Bacillati > Bacillota > Bacilli > Lactobacillales > Carnobacteriaceae > Carnobacterium > Carnobacterium sp. The sequence goes on along the minus strand of NZ_JBEMBC010000030.1, from coordinate 12,320 downwards.
TGTTGGGGTAGGGGCAAGTCGTGTACGTGATTTGTTCGAAAATGCTAAAAAAGCAGCGCCAGCAATTATCTTTATTGATGAAATCGATGCAGTTGGTCGTCAACGTGGAGCCGGAATGGGTGGCGGACATGACGAACGTGAGCAAACATTAAATCAATTGCTAGTTGAAATGGATGGTTTTTCAGGAAATGAAGGAGTTATCGTCATTGCTGCTACAAACCGTTCGGACGTCTTAGATCCAGCATTATTACGTCCAGGTCGTTTTGACCGTCAAATTTTAGTGGGTCGTCCTGACGTTAAGGGTCGCGAAGCTATCTTGAAAGTACATTCTAAAAACAAACCTTTAGCGCCTGATGTTGATTTAGCAGTTGTAGCAAGACAAACTCCAGGTTTCTCTGGAGCAGATTTAGAAAACTTGTTAAATGAATCAGCTCTAGTAGCAGCTCGTCGCAATAAAAAAGAAATTGATGCACTTGATCTTGATGAAGCTCAAGACCGCGTTATTGCTGGTCCAGCTAAAAAAGACCGTGTCATTAGTAAAACAGAACGTGCAATGGTTGCTTACCATGAATCTGGACACACAATTGTTGGAATGGTTCTAAATGATGCACGTATCGTTCACAAAGTTACGATCGTCCCTCGTGGGAAAGCTGGCGGATACGCAATCATGCTTCCTAAAGAAGATCGTTTCTTAATGACTAAAAAAGAAATGTTTGAACAAATCGTTGGTTTGTTAGGTGGACGTGTAGCTGAAGAGATGGTATTTAATTCTCAATCATCTGGAGCAAGCAATGACTTCCAACAAGCAACTCAATTAGCTCGTAGCATGGTTACCGAATATGGTATGAGTGAAAAATTAGGTCCTGTTCAATACGAAGGAAATCACCAAGTATTTGTAGGACGCGATTATGGACAAACTAAAGCTTATTCTGAACAAATTGCTTATGAAATTGACCAAGAAGTTCGTCGTATTATTGTCGAAGCTCATACTGAAGCTCGTAGAATCTTAGAACAATATAAAGCAGAGCACAAATTAATTGCTGAAAAACTTCTTGAGATTGAAACATTAGATGAACGTACAATTAAGAGTTTGTTTGAAACAGGTGAAATGCCTCCAGCTACTAATGGTTCAAAAGAAGAATTTCCACATGAATCAGAAGGTTCTTCTTTTGAAGAAGTAAAAAAAGCTCGTGAAGCTAAAGAAGCCGCTCGTTTGAAAAAAGAGCAAGAAGAGCAAGAAGAGGAAGCGGAAGCTGAAAAGGCAATCCAAAATGGAGATATTGTCGAAGAAGTTAAAAAAGAGTTAGGTACAGATGATGATCTTGATTTTGATAAAGATTCAGAAGATAAGTCAAAAGATAAATCAGAAGATGATTCTTCAAAACGTTCGTAATCTAACAAATGAAAATTAAAAGAGGGATGCGACCATGTTGCGTCCCTCTTTTGCACTGGATTTTCACTTACTAAAATGTAAAAGGGGATAAAAAAATGTCAGATTATTTATTAAAAAGTATATGTTTTGATGGACAAGTACGTGTGTATACAATCGATGCAACTGAAACAGTAAGAGAAGCACAACAAAGGCATGATACATGGAGCGCATCTTCAGCAGCACTAGGTCGTACAATGATCGGAGCATTATTGTTGGGAGCTACTTTAAAAGGAAATGAAAAAATCACGGTTAAAGTTGAGGGTGATGGTCCAGCTGGACACATCATAGTAGACAGCAACGGAAAAGGTGAAGTAAAAGGATACATTGCTAATCCGAAAGTGAGTTTGGAACTAAATAATGCTGGAAAAATTGATGTTCGTGGAGCAGTTGGTACCCAAGGGACTTTGACTGTAACGAAAGATCTTGGAATGAAAGATACTTTTGCAGGTCAAGTTCCTCTTGTTAGTGGAGAATTAGGAGAAGATTTCACTTATTATATGGCGAATTCTGAACAAACACCTTCAGCATTTGGATTAAGTGTTCTTGTAGATACTGATGAATCAATAAAAACAGCTGGCGGATTCATGATTCAAGTTATGCCAGGCGCAACTGAAGAAACCATTATTAAACTAGAAGAAAGTATTGCATCCATTCCTATGGTATCTCAATTAATGGACAGTGGAGAAAAACCTGAAGAGATTTTGGAACGTTTGGTAGGCGAAGGCAATGCTAAAGTTTTAGAAAAATCTCCTGTAGCGTTTAAGTGTGATTGTTCAAAAGATCGTTTTGCTAGAGCAATCATTGCTTTAGGTGGAAAAGAGATCGATGACATGATCACTGAAGATCAAGGCGCAGAAGCTAGTTGTCATTTTTGTGGCAAGCATTACCAATACACTGTTGAAGAATTAGAAGAATTAAAAGAAAGTTCAAGAAGTTAATGCAATAGGCCTCAGACGGTAGGGAAATAGCTACTGTCTGAGGCTTTTTTTATGCTCATTTGACAAATAGAACGTTGTGCTTGATATTGTAAGCGATAAACTTTAAACTAAAAAGATAAAGAACTTAATTTTAGGAGGTAACATCATATGGTAAAAGTAGTTCATTCTGTAACGGATTTAATAGGAGAAACGCCTATTATTCGTTTAACAAAAGTTGTTCCTGCAGATGCAGCAGAGGTTTACGTAAAACTCGAATCATTTAACGTTGGTGGAAGTGTGAAAGATCGTATCGCATTAAATATGATCGAAGTAGCCGAACAAGAAGGCAAATTAAAACCAGGCACTACAATTATAGAACCAACAAGTGGAAATACTGGAGTTGGTTTAGCAATGATCGCAGCTGCAAAAGGCTACAAAGCTATTTTTGTTATGCCTGATACAATGAGTTTAGAACGTAGAAAATTATTAAAAGCTTATGGAGCGGAATTGATTTTGACACCGGGAGCAGAAGGTATTTCAGCTTCAATCAACAAAGCAACAGAGTTAGCAGAATCAAAAGGGTACTTTATGCCTATGCAATTTGAAAATGTGGCTAACCCTGCTGTACATGCTGCTACTACTGGACCAGAGATTTTAGAAGCTTTTGGCGGAGTTTCACCAGATGCATTTGTTTCAGCAGTCGGTACTGGGGGAACCTTAACAGGTGTTGGACAAGTCTTGAAACAAGCGGATCCTGCTATTAAAATTTATGCTTTAGAACCAACTGAATCGCCTATTTTAAGTGGCGGAGCTAAAGGACCACATAAAATCCAAGGAATCGGTACAGGTTTTGTACCTAAAGTTTTAGACACAGTACTTTATGATGAAGTCTTACAAGTATCTAGTGATGATGCATTTGATATGACACGTCGTTTAGCTGCAGAAGAAGGGTTGTTAGTTGGTATCTCTTCAGGTGCTGCAATTAAAGGAGCAATTGATGTAGCGATAAAATTAGGTCAAGGCAAAAAAGTTATTACCGTAGCACCAGATAATGGGGAACGTTACTTGTCAACGGCTGTTTTCCCATATGTAGAATAACCAGTAAGCAACTATTAAAAGTGTCTTCACACTCTGTATCAATGGTGTGAGGACGCTTTTTTTTGTAAATAACTCAATTTAAAATAAAATTAAGCTATAATGAGTATGAGGTGAGAAAGATGAAGAATTATTCATTTGCTATTTGTGAAAATGAACCCATCCAAGCGGAATGGTTGCAGTCGTTAGTTGAAGAATACGCTGCTAGTCAACACGTTTCTATTCAAATTAATATTTGGGAAAGTGCAGAAATTTTCTTGTTTCATTATGCTGAAAATAAGGACGTAGATATTATTTTGCTAGATATTCAAATGAATGCAATGACTGGTATGGAGATGGCACGGCAGTTAAGGGAACAAGATGATTCGGTTGCGTTATTGTTTATAACAGGATTAACAGATTATATAAGTGAAGGTTATAGCGTTGAAGCAATTGATTACTTAGTAAAGCCTTTGAAAAAAGAGAAGTTGTTTCAAGCTTTGGATCGTTTACTAGCAAAATACCCGGTTAAAGAAGAGTTCTTACTAGTGGAACAAGACGACGAACAAATTAAAATCAGTCGAGACGATATTTTATTTATTGAAGTTGAAGGACGAGAAATAAAGGTAGTGATGAAAAAACAGGTCATTTTTCTCAAAAACTCCTTACAAAGCTTTAGCAAACAGTTAAACCAAGAACAGTTTGTTCAGCCTTACCGTAATGTTGTTGTTAATTGCAGTCGGATCAAACGAATCAGAAAAGGTTCATTAATTATGGATGATGATAGTGTTATTCCGGTCTCTAGAAGAAACCAGCAAAAAGTTGTTGCTGCCTTTACTAAATATTTCCGAGAGGAGTAATATATGTCTATAGAAATGGTTGTTTTTATTTTTAGTATCCTACTTGTTGGTGTCGTTATTTTTATGCGATATTACCACCGTAAAACGATTCATCGTTTATTTCATACTCAAGCAAGTATGTTGGAAGAGCATGCAGAAGAAGTCGAAAATATTTACCGACATATGCGTGGATGGAGACACGATTATAAAAACCACATTCAAACGATGAAGGCTTATATTGAAATGAATAAAATTGAGTTGCTGCAAGAATATTTGGAAGAGTTGGACGATGATCTGGTTGCAATCGATGTTAGCATTCACACTGGAAATGTGATGGCTGATGCCATTCTTAATAGCAAGTTGTCTTTAGCTGAAGCACGAAATATACAGTTGGATGTTAAGGCGTCTATTCCATCAAACTTACCAGTTCATAATGTCGACTTAGGAACCTTATTAGGAAATTTACTATCTAACGCTATCGAAGGTAGTCAAACTGTCGTAGATCCTAGTAATCGATTTATCCGAGTGTATATTGTCGAAATGAAAGAGCAATTATATATTTCTATTACCAATAGTATGAATCAGACGATCAAGAAAAAAGGAACAGGATACCAAACGACGAAAAAAGGAACGGAACACGGCTTTGGTTTGAAGAGAATTGATCAGACTGTACATAAATATCAAGGACATGTGAACCGAAAACATGAAGAGGGAGTATTTGCGACGGAAATTTTATTGCCCTTGTGACCGTTCACGCTTAAAAAACGACCACTCATGGTCGTTTTTCTGAATAAAGATTTTTACATGCTATTGTATCCTTAGAGGTGATTAAAATGGAAAAACAACTAAAAAAGCCATTACATTTGCATTACTTATATCATAAAATGTGGCAAACAGATAAAAAATATATTGTGCTTATGATCATTCGTGCATTCACAGATATGATGATCCCGTTATTGTCTTCAGCTACCGTTGCTTTCATCATTACAATGGTAGGGGATACTAAAAATTGGTCCAATTACATCCCTTTGTTGATCAGTATTCTTAGTGCATCCTTAGTGTGCTATTGTCTTTCTCAAGCCCTGAAAAATTATTTTCAATCAGTAGGAAACATTTTTCGAATCCAAAACATGGTCGAATTGGTAGAAGAGTTATTGTTTAGAAAATATGAGCAAGTAGAAAATGCAGAGAATCAGAAATTATTTGCTAAAGCTATGACTCCAACCGACAATCCAGAAGGAGCTTTTCAAAAGGCTTTTGAGGTATTGTATCAATTTTTGAAAAATACGAGTGGGTTATTATTATATGGTTTCTTTATTGGAACGGTTCATCCTTTACTTATCGTCGTTATTGCAGGATCATCGGTTGTGATGTATGTATTTAGTTTAGGAACGAATCGTATTGAACAATCGAATAAGAATACACTGGCTCCCATCCGAAAAAAGAATAGGTATTTAGTAGATAATACGGGAGATTTTAAAGCAGCTAAAGACATGCGTTTGTATCATATGGAAGACTGGTTTATGAATGAATTTGAAGAAAATAATGATATTCGATTAAAACTTTTGAATGTTGTTAATCATCGAAAACTAAAAGGAAGTGTTCTTTCGAGTACGTTGTCATTACTACGAGATGGATTGGCGTATTGGATCTTAATTCAACAAGTACTAGACGGTACGCTGTCTGTTGCGAGTTTTTCTTTTTACTTTGGGATTATTGCTTCTTTGTCTATTTTTATGAATGGCTTGCTGACGGATTTGGCTAGTTTTAAATATTTAGCAAGTGAAGTAAACGATTTTCGAAGCTACACAGAAATGGAAGATCAGGTCAACAATGATGTCAAAGTTTCTATTGATTCCTTGAATTACCCACTTGATGTAGAATTCAGAGATGTATCTTATCGATATGAAGGTTCAGATAAAGATACTATTCATCATTTGAATTGGCACATTAAGTCAGGGGAAAAGGTTGGAATGGTTGGTATGAATGGTGCAGGTAAATCTACTATTATCAAACTTTTGTGTGGATTATATCACCCAACTTCTGGAGAAATTTTAATCAATGGTAATTCTGTTCAGCAATTTTCGAATGATGAATATGTTGAATTGTTTTCAGTAGTATTCCAAGACTACTTTGAACTGCCGCTTACTATTGAAGAAACCATCAAACAAGGAGAGACTAAACACTCTCGTGAATATGCTGAAGTCTTAGAAGAAAGTGGCATGGACATGGAAATTGCTAAGCTTTTGCAAAATGATCAAACCAAACTTGTGAAGCGAGTGAATGAAGATGCTGTTGACTTATCTGGCGGACAAAAGCAAAAATTGCAGTTGGCTCGTGCGATATACAAAAATGCACCCTTGTTAATGTTGGATGAACCTACTGCAGCTTTAGACCCTATAGCCGAAAACGCCATCTATATTAAATACAATGCTATCGCAAATGACAAGACATCAATTTTTATTTCTCATCGCCTTTCTTCCACTCGTTTTTGTGACCGAATTGTCTTCTTAGAAAATGGAGCGATTCTAGAAGAAGGAACACACGAAGAATTGATGGAATTAAATGGAAAGTATAACGAAATGTATACTGTACAAAGCCGCTATTATCAAGATGAAGTGGAGGTAGTTCAAAATGCATAAGGCAAAAGAAAACTTCGCATGGACACGTAAAGGTTATCAATTGATGATCCATCTTTCTCCACGACTATTTTGGTCTAGCTTGATTCAAGGTTTCTTTGAAGCTGTTTATCCTTTTATACCATTCTTTTTTACAGGTCAAATTTTAAATTTATTGCTAAAAGGAGAACAAAAAGAAATGATTCTTTATTGGGTGATCGGTGCATTGATTACCGGCTACATCTCTTCGGTTATTGCAAATGGAATCTCGCATTACCGTTCAAACTTAATCTATAGTGCAATGGATAAAAAAGAAATGTTGTTAAACACAAAAATTATTCATATGGATTATGAACTTGTAGAAAGATCTGACATCCATGATATGAGAAATACTATTAACCAAGCAGAGAACACTGGCGGTATTGGGTTGTTCTTATTGTTGAATGAGACAAAAAACTATTTTCAACAAATTTTTTCGTTGTTGATCTCTGTTGTATTTCTATGGAGTTTATTTACCTCCACTTCTCAAACAACATCGATTGCATTTAATGCCGACTCTCCTTGGATCTTTATTGTATTTGGTGTTGCCTTAGTTCTTTTCACGGTTTTGTCGATTAAAATCAATGAACAAACACAAGAAACGATTATGAAGTTACTTTTGCAAGGTGGGATGTGGATTAATAACGCTGGGGAGTTTTTTATCAGCCAACTGATGGATTACAACTCTGGAAAAGAAATTCGGTTGTATAAGCAACAACCTATTTATCAGCATAATATGAGAAGAATGTATGACTACACGAAAAGCACACTATCTAAAATAGCACAAAGTCAGAACCGGACTATTGTGATGGTTCAAGTTATGTCCTATTTATTATTGGTATCTTGTTATTTCTGGTTGGTTGTTAAAGCAATGAATGGTGCAATTACTCCTGGTTCAATTGTTCAATATGCTGGAGCATTTACCTTGTTTATCCGTGAGTTTCCGAATCTCCTTTCTTCCATTCAAGCACTTATCAATAATGTTGAAGGACTGAAGATGTTATTTGAGTTTCTGAACTTGAAGAGCAATCGTCATGAAGGTTCCCTTCCTGTTGAAAAGCGTCTCGACAATGAATACACCTTGGAAGTGCGTGATGTGTCTTTTTCATACCCTGGTTCTAATGAGCTGGTATTAGAAAACGTGAATTTACGCTTTGAGATTAGTGAGAAAATGGCGATTGTAGGAATGAATGGTTCAGGAAAAACAACTCTTATCAAATTAATCTGTAGGTTGTATGATCCGACTGCAGGTGTCATTCTGCTAAATGGTATTGATATAAAGAAATACGATTACCAAGAATATTTAAGGTTACTATCCGTTGTTTTCCAAGACTTTCATTTGTACGCTTTTAAGTTAGGAAGCAATGTCGCTGCATCAGATGATATAAATGAAGAGGAAACGGTAGCTGCTTTAAAGAAAGTTGGTTTCTCTAAACGCTTATCCACATTATCTAAACAGTTAGATACTTATCTATACAAAAATTATGATGAATCAGGTATTGAATTTTCTGGTGGAGAAGCACAAAAAATAGCGATGGCTCGTTCTGTATATAAGGCTGCACCAATCGTAATTTTAGATGAGCCGACAGCAGCTTTAGATCCGTTATCAGAATATGAAATCTATGAGAATTTTTCAGAAGTTATAGGAAATCGTACAGCTATCTATATCTCTCATCGTCTATCCAGCTGCCGATTTTGTGATCGTATCGCAGTTCTTGATCAAGGAAAGTTAATACAACTTGGCTCGCATGATGAATTAGTAGAGGTTAAAGATGGGAAATACTATGAACTTTGGAACGCTCAAGCACAATACTATCATAAGAATCCAGATGGTAAAGTAAAAGAAGTCGTATTAGCAACAGTTTGAATCTCTACTTGGCACCTTCCAAACTGTGTGAAAATATGTTATTATATATCGTATAAAAATCGTCAAGCAATTTATATGAAAAAGTTAGGGGATTAGAAGCGCTAGTTGCTAATTGCCTTGCTTTTTTTGTGCACTCTTGGCATTATAAAGAGAGAGCTGAGAAGCTAAAAAGAATGGAGAGAAACTAATGAGCAATGAAAATTCGCATTTAGAAGAACTAAATGATCAATTAATTGTCCGCCGTGAAAAGCTTGATACCTTGCGTGAGCGTAATGTAGATCCATTTGGTGGGCGTTTTGAAAGAACCCATCTATCAAATGAATTACACAAAGCTTATGATGAGTTTACTAAAGAAGAAATAGCTGAAAAAGAAGAAACAGCAACTGTTGCTGGTCGTATCATGACTAAACGCGGTAAAGGAAAAGTTGGGTTTGCTCACTTACAAGACCGTGAAGGACAAATCCAAATTTACGTACGTAAAGATACTGTTGGTGAAGAAGACTATGCTACCTTTAAAAGTGCTGATTTAGGAGACTTTATTGGTGTAACTGGAACGATCATGAAAACTGACACAGGTGAAGTAACGATTAAACCAACTTCAATTACCCAGTTATCAAAAGCATTGCGTCCATTACCAGATAAATACCATGGATTGACAAATGTTGAACAACGTTACCGTCAACGTTATTTAGAT
>NZ_JBEMBC010000030.1:0-2607 GCF_040274425.1 Carnobacterium sp. | reverse complement strand
GATGGAAAAAGTCTATGAAATTGGACGAGTTTTCCGTAATGAAGGAGTAGATACAACTCATAATCCTGAATTTACAATGTTAGAAGCTTATACTGCTTATACTGATTTTGAAGATGTGATGGATTTAGTTGAGGGATTGATTCGTACAGTAGCTCAACGCGTCTTAGGAACAGGAAAAATCACTTATAATGAACAAGCAATCGATTTAGAAACTCCTTGGAAACGACAACACATGGTTGATGCGATAAAAGAATACTCTGGGGTAGACTTTTGGAAACATATGACAGATGAAGAAGCGCGTGCATTAGCGAAAGAACATGATGTACCTGTAACAGAACACAGCCAATTTGGACATGTTGTCAATGAATTCTTTGAAAAATTTGTAGAAGATAAACTGATTCAACCAACTTTTATTTATGGACATCCTTTAGAAATTTCGCCGTTAGCTAAGAAAAATGTAGAAGATCCTCGCTTTACAGATCGTTTTGAAGCATTTATAGTTGGTAATGAATATGGTAATGCCTTTAGTGAATTAAATGATCCAATTGATCAACGCGAACGTTTTGAAGCGCAAATGAAAGAACGTGCCTTAGGAAACGATGAAGCTCATATGATTGATGAAGATTTCCTTGAATCATTAGAATATGGTATGCCTCCAACAGGTGGATTAGGAATCGGAATTGATCGATTAGTTATGCTCTTAACAGATGCACAATCTATTCGTGATGTACTATTATTCCCAACAATGCGTAATCAATAATAAAAAATCAATCCCTTTCAAGGGGGTTGATTTTTTACTTTACATATAAAGTAGTTTAAAATGAAAAAATAAAGTACATGTTTAATCATACGTGTTCTAAAAAAGGGGAGGCACATAATGAAAGAGAAAACTAAATTTATGAACTATCTAGGCGGCAATAATACTCTTTTTACATTATTGATTCTTATCATGTTAGGAATCGTTGTTTATATCTATCATTCTATAGCATTCATTTTCGAGCCGTTAAACGTTATCTTTTCTACTTTAATAGCCCCTGTGATATTAGCTTTTGTTTTTTATTACCTTTTAAATCCTATGGTTGATTGGATGGAAAGACATAAGATAAAACGGATTTGGAGTGTCATTATTTTGTTCGTTGCCATTATTGGCATTTTAGTTGGAGCGGTGGCGTTAGCATTTCCACCGATACAAGAACAAGTGACTAGCTTAGTTAATAACTTCCCTTCTTATGTTGATAGGATTGGAACGACTATTATAAGTTGGGTAGATGGGACGCCGCTTGAAAATTCTGCGAGTGACTTAGTTGAATGGTTAAATGGCTGGGTGAGCAATATACCGAGCATTGCCGTGGATTATTTTGATACAGCAGTAAATGGATTAACAAATATTTTTTCTACGGTTTCTAATGTTGTGGTAGTGATGGTGACATTTCCGATTATTGCGTTTTTCCTATTGAAAGACGATGAAAAATTTTTTAGTTACGTAATTAAAATTATTCCGCCGAAATTTAGAAAAGATACAAAAAATATCTTTACTACAATCAATGATCAAGTAGGATCTTATATCAAGGGTCAGTTGATGATCTCAGTTTCTTTAGGAGCCATGATGTTCATTGGGTTTACGATCATTGGTTTAGATTATTCAGGAATATTGGCTATAGTAGCAACATTTACAAGTATTATTCCGTATGTTGGAGCAGCCCTTGCAATGATCCCTGCGATAATAATCGCTTTGACTACTTCATGGTTGATGGTTGTTAAATTGATTATTGTCTGGGTGGTTGTTCAGTTTATAGATGGTAATCTAGTTGAACCAAATATCATGGGTAAAAATTTAAACGTTCACCCGTTAACCATCATTATTGTCTTGCTAGTTTTAGGGGATTTACTTGGTTTTATTGGTTTAGTTTTAGGAGTACCAATTTATGCTATTTCAAGAGTAGTAGCAACATTCATCTTTAGGAAATTCAAGCAACGATATAATAAGTATTACGGAGACGAATCGGGTTATTATGAAAATACAGAGTTTACTCCAGATAAATACCAAGAAAAAAAATAAGTCTAAGATTTTAAAACAGTTAAAGAGATTATAGGCTGTAGAATTATATATATAGAAAAATCTTTTAACCATACTAAGAGACATGTGGTTAGAGGTTTTTTTTTGCATTAACAGCCACAAATGGTTTTGAAGAGTCTGTATATAAGGAAATAAGTTAGTTTAAAGAATAAAAAGGATAAATATGTAAAAAAATGAAAGTTCATTCAAATTGAACGTTATTAAAAAATGCAGTATGTTCATTCGTTATTTGATGAAAAATAACGCTTTCTGACAAAGAGGGTAATTTTGAAAGTTCGCTTCTGAAAATTCTTTTTTATTTTTAGTCGAAAGATGTTGACGATACTCTGAATCCCTGTTATATTAATACATGTCGCTGAGACAGGTTGAAACAAACCGACACAGCGAAAAAGAAAATTTGAAAAGTTGTTGACAGACGATTCAGATGATATTATTAGTAAGTTGTCACAAACGAAACATTCAACTTTAGACCTTTGAAAACTAAACAAAGTAAGACGAACCAAATGTGAGGGTGACTCAGCAGTGCTGAG
>NZ_JBEMBC010000029.1:0-29645 GCF_040274425.1 Carnobacterium sp. | reverse complement strand
GTGGAATACGGTTTTAATGGACTGAATAATCTTAAATCAACCATATTTATATTTTTCTATATAAGTATACAAAAATAGACCCTATAGAGGGCACTTTTTTTAGTGTCCATTCTATAGGGTCCATTTTAGTTATGTCTCCGGCTTTTTTTTGTTCAACTTTAAAAGTGATAAGGATTTTTTTTGGTTGTTTTTCGATTAAGGAAGAATGAAATGATACTTCCAATTATAAGGATAATCATTAATCCGGCTGTAAAAATTGCTATTGAACGATGATCTGGTAAGTTCTTGGTGAATATCCCGTACATTGCCCATATAAAGACCAATATAATAGCCCAATCTTTTAAAAAGTATGCAATTCCTAGACCTAAAAGGGTCGTTAGTGATAAGAGTACATAAGTGACCATTGTTTGGAGACTCGCGTCGATGCCGATACTAGCAACTAGCCAATAACTGAAATTTGTAATGGTAGCAACAATGATCCAACCTAAGTAAAGTGATATAGGAATGAGGTAAAGTTTAGAATGAGTAGTTTCTTTTTGAGCTCGATATAAAAAAATAAGGGATAGAAGCAATAAAAAAATAACAATAAAAGCAATTCCGTCTAAAAGAAAGTGCCAAACTAAAATCCATAATGTATTAAACAAACAAGTTAGTAAAAATCCCCAGAATTGGGCGGGACGTAACGTCTGTTTCTTAAAACTAAAACTTAACAGCCATAATAATAGTGCAAAATAGATGACTCCCCAAATGCTAAAAATAAAACCAGCAGGAGTAAAAAACACATCATACATATCGGAAATTTCTCCTGTTTGATAGCCGTTTATTGGAAGAATATTGGCTAAAGCGTTTACAGAAATCATTAACCCATAGGCTAAATATAAAATAATTTGTTTTCTTATAGTCATTTTTATCACTCCTAAATTAGTAATTTTTAAAATTACGTTAACTTAACCATACTACAAATTTTAAATAAAATAAATTAAAGCGACTGATTAAAAAAAATAGGTGTTTTTTTACGCATATTACTTTTTAGATGGACTCAAAAAGGAGTGTTAGGGGATGTTGAAGACTAGCAAAGACTGGCTAATAAAAAATCGTTTGTTTATTGAGATAGGTATGCTTAGTTGTCTGGTGCTCAGTGTATTTGGAATTATTTTGATATTTTTGAAAAGCACAGATAATGTTGAAAAACCCTTAGATACGATGAGTTACTTGGAAATTGAAAGCCAGTATTCAGTAGCATCATCTCAGGCTGAACAACAATCAGAGAGTCAATCAGAAATGATTTATGTAGATGTTAAAGGTGCGGTATACCTGCCGGGTGTGTATGAAGTGACAAGTGATATGAGGTTAATTGATGCTATTGAATTAGCTGGCGGTTTTAGTGAAAAGGCAAATCAGAACCCTGTAAATTTGTCCTTAAAGTTAACAGACCAGATGGTGATTTTTATTCCAGAAATTGGAGCGGTCAGTGAAGAAGCTGCAGAACTAGAAAATCCAGCCGTTCCAATAGAAGAAGCTGTTATCACAGTTCCACAAGAAAGTAGTGAAGCAACAACGTCTGCAAAAGTAAATATCAACCTGGCAGACTCAACTGAACTCCAACAATTATCTGGAATAGGAGAGAAAAAAGCAGAGCAAATCATGAACTATAGACAAGAAAATGGTTCATTTCAAAAAATTGAAGACCTGAAAAATGTGTCCGGCATTGGTGAAAAAACTTTTGAGGCATTACGAGCGAACATTACTGTGGGCGATGGTGAGTAAGTCGAGTACAAAATGAAGTGTTGAAAGTCTTTGTGGGCTTTTGTATACTTGAGAAAATGCTTAAGATCATCAATAACTTAAACGAACAAATGAGTAGGAGGATGAGTATGACTGAACGTATACCATGGGATCAATATTTTATGTCTCAGAGTTTGTTGCTGTCTTTACGAAGTACATGTGCTCGATTAACTGTTGGAGCTACAATTGTAAGAGAAAAGAGAATTATTGCAGGAGGTTACAACGGATCGGTAAGTGGCGATGTGCATTGTATAGATGACGGTTGCTATATTGTTGACGGTCATTGTTTACGTACGATCCATGCTGAGATGAATGCGATTCTTCAATGTGCAAAATTTGGAGCGCAAACTGAAGGTGCAGAAATTTATGTTACACATTTTCCATGCTTACAATGTACGAAAATGATTATTCAAGCTGGTATTACAAAAATAAATTACTTAGAAGATTACCATAATAATGATTACGCTTTAAAATTGATTGAACAAGCCCACGTTCAATGTCAAAAAGTAATACTTCCAAAAGATTTTTTCCAACAACTAGATTTCAATACAAATACACAAACTAGTTTAAGCCAACTTAACGGACGCATGCCGTTCCAATAATTGAAGGGGTACGTTATTTTTTCAGCTATTTCTTGTTTATTGTGTGCTACTGCTATTTTAAACCCTCATTGGTTGAGTATTTTTATATTGTTGATTTGGTTGATTCGATTGCTGTTTACACGCAGAAAAAAATGGCTCATTTATTCTTGTTTGTTAATGAGTGTAACAGCTTTTTTTGTAGGAGTAGAAAAGTACAATAATCAAACGCGTCTTTCAATTGACACTCAGAACTTTTTGATTGAACTTGATCCCAATCACTTGAAAATCGATGGCAATCAAGTGCAATTTTACGGTACAATTGATCAAGCTGGAGAAACACTAAAGCTTTCTGAAAAAATCGTTGTTTTTTATCGATTGTCTACTAAGGAAGAAAAAGAGTACTGGGAAAAGCAACAAAAAGTAGCAGAGTTTGTAGTGACAGGAACTTTGAAGAAACCTGAAAAAAATAGGAATTTAAATCAATTTGATTATCAGCGTTACTTGTCTCATAACAAGATTCATTGGATGCTTGATGCAACATCAATTAAAGCACGCTCTGGAGCTGAGAAACAAACTTTTTTGGATCTATTTAATTTGAAAAATATCAGACAAACTATCTTGATTCACATTGAAAGTAAAACAACCGGTACTGTGTCGAGTTACATTAAAACCCTATTATTCGCAGATACTAGTTCTATTGATGATCAAGTAATGAATGGATACAAAGAAATTGGGATTATCCATTTATTGAGTATTTCAGGCTTGCACATCCAATTTTTGATAGCTGGTCTGACGTACATCTTATGGAGAAGTGGGGTGACACGTGAACACACGTATATCCTTTTATTCATTTTTCTTCCTCTATACGGAAGTTTGACTGGTTGGGGAACCAGTATTTTTAGAGCTGTTGTGATGAGTCTGATCAGTCAGACGGGTTTACGAATTCGTAGACCCATTTCGGGATTAGATGCATGGTCATGGACATTGATTATCGGGCTTTGGCTAGATCCTTATCAATTATTTTCTATTGGTTTTCAATTAAGCTATCTACTTAGTTTAGCATTGATTTTATTTTCAACATCGTTGTTCAATCAATCAAAGTATAATGTTATCAATAGTTTATCCATTTCTTTTATTTTAACAATTATTTCTATACCGATTCTTAGTTTCCATTTTTTTGAGTTTTCATGGATTGGTATGTTTGCTAATTTGCTTTTTGTTCCATTATTTACGTGGTTCATTATGCCTTTAATGATTTTATTATTTTTTAGTTCCTATTTTTTTTCGGGAACACTACTTTTCCAGTTTCTTATACACTTAGCGGAATATTTGTTGAGTATTATTGAATGGTTGGTATTAAAAATCAGACTTTTTCCATATGGTACGATTGTTACTGGAAAAGTTCCTTTGATGTTATTTATTGTAACGATGATTGTCATGGTTATCTTTTTGATCGCATTAGAACAGCAAAAGAAACGGAAACGATTGCTTATTTTGTTGGTAACTGTTTTTATAGTCTTTATTCAGTATCAAAAGTACAGTCCATTTGGAGAAGTTTTGATACTAGATGTAGGCCAGGGAGATGCGACTTTAATTAAAGAGCCTTTTGGAAAAGGTGTCTACCTAATAGACACTGGCGGGGCGCTAGCA
The DNA here is from genome assembly GCF_040274425.1 of Carnobacterium sp. NCBI lineage: Bacteria > Bacillati > Bacillota > Bacilli > Lactobacillales > Carnobacteriaceae > Carnobacterium > Carnobacterium sp. Next base: position 25,629 of record NZ_JBEMBC010000029.1, on the reverse strand, counting down.
TTTGAAAAAGAAGAATGGCAAATAAGAAAAAAACAGTCAACGGTGGCAAGTCGTGTATTGATTCCAGTGATTAAATCTCTAGGTGTAACTCAATTAGATCAAGTTTTGATTACTCACGGCGACGAAGATCATATGGGTGAATTAATCGAACTAGCTCAAGATATCGAAATTAAAGAGCTTGTTTTTCCAATAGGAACAACAAAAAAACAATCATTTTTTGATGCAGCTCAAGCATTAGAAAAAAATGGTGTGGCTTTACGTGAAGTCAGCGCTAAACGATCACGAGAGCAACTTTTTGGGCCCTCTTTAGCTGTTTTATGGCCCTTACACAATGGCGAAGGAGAAAATAATGATTCGCTTGTATTATATGGGGAAATTGGTCAGTTTAATTGGCTGTTCACAGGGGACATTGAAGAGACGGGGGAAGCAGAGGTAACAGCTCTTTACCCCAATTTAAAAGTGGATATTTTAAAAGTAGCACATCACGGAAGCCAAACGTCAACTAGTGAAAGTTTTATTCAAAAAATAAAACCAAAAACAGCATTGATATCTTGTGGGTTAAACAATCGCTACAATCACCCAAATGAGGATGTGCTAGAACGATTGGCTTCGGTAAATGCAATGGTCTATCGAACAGATCTGCAAGGAAGTTTTAGGTATACGTATGCTGATTATTTACACATATGGATAGAAAAAGGCTTTCAAACGATTTTAAGATAAATTGAAAATAGGCTTGCAAATTAATTTAATGCTTTGTACCATTAAGGCAATACAAGAAAGTGGTGGAACAGAGTGAATTTTGTATCAGAATTAGCAAAAATAAAAAACGGCACGATTGCACATGTTTACATTGTATTAGGAACAGAGTCCTATTTAGCAAGCGTAGCTAGAAAAACACTGTTGGATTCAGTACTTAGTGCAGAAGAACTGGAATTAAATTACGGTGCTTATGATATGGAAGAAGTTTCGATTGGAACGGCCTTAGAGGATGCAGAATCGATTCCATTTTTTGGCGATCGCCGTCTCGTTTTTGTAGACAGACCGGTCTTTTTAACGGGAGATAAAACAAAGTTAAAGGTAGAACATGATGTGAAATGGTTAGAAAGTTATTTAACTCATCCTTCTGAATCAACGACACTTGTATTCTTTGCCCCTTATGAAAAATTAGATGAACGGAAAAAAATAACTAAGTTACTAAAAAAAACAGCTACCATAATAGAAGTAAATGCATTATCAGAAAAAGATATGCGAAAATACATTAAAGATACTATTGCAAATGAAGAGTACCGTTATTCTCCGGAAGCGTTTGAATTATTTATTCAATTAACAGATGCGAAATTATCTGTAGCGATGGGAGAATTACCTAAACTTTTTATTTATGCCCAAGATACTAAATTTATTACACTAGATGCGGTTCAAGAGTTAGTGGCTAAATCGTTAGAACAAAATATTTTTGCGTTAAATGAATACGTTTTGAAAAAAGACGTAGGACAAGCGCTTAATTTATACCAAGATTTATTACTGCAAAAAGAAGACCCTATTAAAATAAATGCGATTATGACATCTCAATTTAGATTACTTATCCAAGTTAAAATTTTAGAAAAGAAAGGCTATCAGCAAGGCGATATTGCCAAACAATTAAAAACACATCCCTATCGTGTGAAATTAGCTATTCAACAAATGAGGAAAATTGAGGAGTATTCGCTGATCGAAGCATATAATGGATTGATTGATGCTGAGTATCGATTGAAGACAGGAAAAGGCGATAAAGAAATGCAATTTGAATTATTCGTTCTGCAGTATGCGCAAAAAAAAGCAACGAACAGAGACCAATACAAGCGTTTAAAATAATCCAGCTATCAAGTAAAAAAACTTTACACATTTTTATTGCATTGAAGCTTGTCTTTATGTATAATTGAATTTGTTGAAACAACTAGAATAGACTATTTTATGTTGTAAATAATTGAAAGTGGGGTGAATCAAATGCCAAACATCGAAGCTGCAATCAAACGTGTTCGTACTTCTGAGAAATCAGCTGCACAAAACAACGTTCAAAAAAGTTCAATGCGTACTGCTATTAAAAAATACGTTCAAGCTGTTGAAGCAGGTAACGAAAACGCTGAACCATTACTTAAAGAAGCAATCAAAGCAATTGACATGGCTGCATCTAAAGGATTGATTCATAAAAATAAAGCTAACCGTGACAAATCTCGTTTAACTGCTAAATTAGCTAAATAAGAGGTCATTGTTATAAAGAGTAAATAAAAAAGCCTCAAGTCTTGAGTATTCAAGATTTGAGGCTTTTTTATTTTTTGAATACTAATGAAGTTGTATCAAATTAGTTGTAAGAACACACGTTCAGTGCTAGAATAATAAAATAGAATTGAAAAATGTGTGTCTTGAATTAGACAGGTTTCTTTTTATACTGAATAGAAGTGCGAGGAGGTACTTAAAATGCCAAAAGACCAATTTGAACTGGTTTCTAAATACCAGCCTAGTGGTGATCAGCCGGATGCCATAAAAAAATTAATTAAAGGCATCGAAGCTGGAGAGAAAGAACAAACCTTATTAGGTGCCACAGGAACGGGAAAAACATTTACGGTCTCAAATGTCATTAAGGAAGTAAATAAGCCAACCTTAGTTATTGCACACAATAAAACATTAGCAGGTCAATTATATGGTGAATTTAAAGAATTCTTTCCTGATAACGCTGTAGAGTATTTTGTCAGCTATTATGATTACTATCAACCAGAAGCGTATGTTCCTTCAAGTGATACCTTTATTGAAAAAGAATCAAGTGTTAACGATGAGATAGATAAACTGCGTCATTCCGCAACGAGTGCATTGCTAGAACGAAGAGATGTCATTGTGGTAGCTTCTGTTTCGTGCATTTATGGACTAGTTAACCCTGAGGACTATCGAGATCACGTTCTGTCTTTACGCGTAGGTGCTGAAATGAATCGTGATGAGATGTTACGTCGTTTAGTCGACATGCAATTTGAACGTAACGATATTGACTTTCAACGCGGACGCTTTCGTGTTAGAGGAGATGTAGTGGAAATTTTCTTAGCATCACGTGACAGTGAAGCAATACGGGTAGAGTTCTTTGGAGATGAAATTGATCGTATTAGAGAAGTAGATGTTTTAACAGGTGAAATCAAGGCTGATGTTCAACATGTTCCTATTTTTCCGGCTACTCACTTTGTCGCAAACGATGAACAAACAAGATCGGCTATAAAAAATATCCAAGAAGAACTAGAAGAGCGATTAAAAGTTTTGCGAGCTGAAGATAAATTAATTGAAGCACAACGGTTAGAACAGCGAACAAACTATGATTTGGAAATGTTGTTGGAAATGGGGTATTGTTCAGGAATTGAAAATTACTCTAGACACATGGATGGACGTAAACCTGGTGAAGCACCTTATACACTAATTGATTTCTTCCCAGATGATTTTCTGATTGTGATAGATGAGTCTCATATCACGATGTCCCAAATTAGAGGGATGTATAATGGCGATAGAGCTAGAAAAGAACAATTGATTGAGTATGGTTTCAGATTGCCGAGTGCTTTGGATAACCGTCCGCTTCGCCTGGAAGAATTTGAAAACCACGTAAATCAAATTATGTATATTTCGGCAACGCCAGGACCTTATGAATTGGAACGTGCTCCAGAAGTTATTGAACAAATTATTCGTCCTACAGGATTATTAGATCCAATTATAGAAGTGCGTCCAATCAAAGGTCAAATCGATGATTTGATTGGTGAAATAAATGAACGAACTGAAAAAAATGAGCGAGTATTTATTACTACATTAACTAAAAAGATGTCAGAAGATCTAACGGATTACTTGAAAGAGGTTGGAATCAAAGTTGCCTACTTGCATAGTGAGATAAAAACATTAGAACGAACCGAGATCATTCGAAATCTGCGTTTAGGTGTATACGACGTATTGATTGGAATCAACTTGCTACGTGAAGGTATCGATGTCCCAGAAGTATCATTAGTGATTATTTTAGATGCAGATAAAGAAGGCTTCTTAAGAAGTGAACGTTCACTTGTACAGACGATTGGTAGGGCTGCACGTAATGAAAATGGGAAAGTTATTATGTATGCGGACCGTATCACAGACTCTATGAGAGCCGCTATATCAGAGACTGAGAGACGTCGTGAAACCCAAGAAGAATACAATGAAAAACATGGCATTACGCCTAAAACAATTATCAAAGATATTCGTGATTTGATCTCGATTACTTCAGTAGTAGAAGGTGACGCTGAAGGAGCATCTGGCTTAGAAAATATTGCTAAAATGACAAGAGAGCAGCGTCTAGAGTTGATTGATGGTATGGAAGTAGAAATGAAAGTAGCTGCAAAAGAATTAAACTTCGAAAAAGCGGCTAATATAAGAGACATGATCTTAGAAATAACAGCACAGTACAAATTAAAATAACAATACACAAGAATGAATCTATTAAAAATGGAAAAAACCCATTAATAACTTGCAATTTCCCATAGATTCTAGTAGAATTTAATTGTGTACTAAACACATACCTTTTACTTGGTAAAACGAATCACCAACGTCTACTCAGTAAGAGGAAAAATTGAGAAATGAGGTGCTTAGAAATGTCAATTTCTAAAGAACGTAAAAATGAAATCATCAAAGAATACGCAATCCACGAAGGAGATACAGGTTCTCCCGAAGTACAAGTTGCTGTATTAACAGCTGAGATCAACCACTTAAATGAACATGCACGTGTTCACAAAAAAGACCACCATTCTTACCGTGGACTTATGAAAAAAATTGGTCACCGTCGTAACTTGCTTGCGTACTTACGCAACAAAGATATTACTCGTTACCGTGAATTGATTCAAAGATTAGGTCTACGTCGTTAATTTTTCGTAGTCTATTTAGAAGCGAGGTTCTAACGAATCTCGCTTCATTTTGTTTGTAAAAGAAAAAAGCTGTTTATTTTGTTGTCCATCCTACTATACAAATGTGAGTATTTAATTAGCTTAAATGCTGACATTTGTTTAGTAGTCTGTTTGGAAAAAACGAATAAAGGCTTTAATAAAAAGGAGAAATGCACACAATGACAGAGAAACAAGTTTTTACTAAAGAATGGGCAGGTCGTACATTAGAAATTGAAGTTGGACAATTAGCAAAACAAGCTAATGGCGCAGCATTGATTCGCTATAACGATACTGTAGTGCTATCTGCAGCAGTAGCTAGCAAAAAAGCGAAAGACGTAGATTTCTTTCCTTTAACAGTAAATTACGATGAAAAAATGTATTCAGTCGGTAAAATCCCAGGTGGTTTTATTAAGAGAGAAGCACGCCCAAGTGAAGCGGCTACTTTAACAGCTCGATTAATTGACCGTCCGATTCGTCCGATGTTTGCAGAAGGATTTCGTAATGAAGTTCAAATTACAAATACCGTAATGTCTGTAGATCAAAACTGTTCACCAGCTTTTTCAGCAATGTTTGGTTCTTCTTTATCACTTGCTATTTCAGATATTCCGTTTAACGGACCGATTGCAAGTGTTGATGTAGGCCGTGTAGACGGAGAATACATCATTAATCCAACTCTTGAGCAAGAAGCATTATCAGACATTCATTTAACAGTTGCAGGTACTAAAGATGCCATTAATATGGTTGAAAGTGGAGCTGCTGAAGTTTCAGAAGAAGATATGCTTGGTGCTTTAATGTTTGGTCATGAAGCAATTCAAGAATTAGTTGCTTTCCAAGAAGAAATCGTAGCGGCTGTTGGAAAAGAAAAAATGACTATTCAATTGTTGCAAATTGATGCAGATTTAGAAAAAGAAGTCAACGATGCATACCAAGCTAAAATGATTGCGGCAATTCAAACCGAAGAAAAATTAGCTCGTGAAGAAAATATTGAAACGGTTAAAGAAGAAGCAATGGCTTTTTATGAAGAAAAATATCAAGACAACGATGAAGCTAAACGAATCAATAAAGAAGTAAAACAAATTGTTGAAGACATGGAAAAGAATGAAGTCCGTCGTCTTATTACAGTTGACAAAATTAGACCAGATGGTCGTAAAATTGATGAAATTCGTTCTTTAGCTTCAGAAATCGGATTATTGCCAAGAGCACATGGTTCGGGTTTATTCACTCGTGGACAAACTCAAGCTTTGTCTATAGCTACTTTAGCACCATTAGGCGAACATCAAATTATTGATGGTCTAGGAATTGAAAACAGCAAACGATTCATCCATCACTACAATTTCCCTCAATACTCTGTTGGAAGTACTGGACCATCACGTGGACCAGGTCGTCGTGAAATTGGGCATGGAGCATTAGGAGAACGTGCATTAGCACAAGTTATTCCAAGTGAAGAAGATTTCCCATACATGATTCGTTTAGTTGCTGAAGTTTTAGAGTCAAATGGTTCTTCATCACAAGCAAGTATTTGTGCAGGGACTCTAGCCTTAATGGATGCAGGTGTTCCTATCAAAGCTCCAGTAGCTGGTATTGCAATGGGACTTGTTAAAGAAGGCGAAAACTATACTGTCTTAACAGATATCCAAGGTTTAGAAGATCATTTAGGCGATATGGACTTTAAAGTAGCAGGTACCAGCAAAGGAATCACTGCTCTTCAAATGGATATTAAAATTGAAGGTATCACACAACAAATTTTAGAAGAAGCGTTAACTCAAGCTAAAAAAGCTAGAATGGAAATTCTTGATGAATTGATCTCTACAATTGCTGAGCCACATGAAGAATTAAGTGCATACGCTCCTAAAATTGAAATGATGCAAATCAAACCGGAAAAAATCAAAGTTGTTATTGGCCGCGGTGGTGACCAAATCAATGCTATTATTGATGAAACCGGCGTTAAAATTGATATCGATCAAGAAGGAAATATCAGTATTGCATCTGAAGACGCGGCTATGATCAAACGTGCTAAAGAAATTATTGAAGAATTAACAAAAGATATCGAAGTTGGTAAAGTTTATTCAGGAAAAGTAAAACGAATTGAAAAATTCGGTGCTTTTGTTGAAATTGCTAAAGGAAAAGATGGATTAGTTCATATTTCTGAATTAGCTAACGAACGTGTCGCTAAGGTTGAAGATGTTTTGACTTTAGGTGAAGTAATGGACGTTAAAGTTATCGAAATAGATAAACAAGGAAGAATTAACCTTTCTCGTAAAGTTTTGTTAACAACTGAAGAAGACTAAAAAATAGCAAAAAAAGAGCTCAATTTGAAAAAATTGGGCTCTTTTTTTGGGTTGTATGACAAATAGTGTTGGTGCATCAAACTAAAATTTCTTCTGGAATGAACGGGTTTGCTTGTATAGAGCCATGAGACCGCCTGAAGCTTATAACTTCAGGATTTCAAGCCTCAAACAAAGCGTAATCGCTGAAGCGTCAACGCTCTGTAATTCGCATTGAATCCTTTACACGGCTACAAGCAACCCCTATTCCTCCAAAAATTTTGTATAATCGAGTTTAAAAATCTACCAATACTAAAAATTATAGACCCTTTTTTTGCTATTCGTTTTCACTAATTTCTCTTAACCATTTTACTAATTGGTCAACTGTCTGTTCTTGTTGTTGTTCGGGTGAAATGGTGGCAGGAAAATCACCCTCTTGGTCTCCATAATCGCCAAAACCAGCATGATTTCCTCCTTCAATAGTATAGAATGAGGTAGTAGCAGGTAAATAATTTTTGCCAAGCTGATAGGCCTCTTCATCGACTACACCATCATTAGAACCAATAAGGGAAAGAACTGAAATAGGCAGTTTATCTAACCGTCCCTTTTCGTCTGGATAACTAGCTAGTAAAAAAACACCTTTTAAGGGTTCCAAATAACTCTCATTGGCAAATCGAGTAGCCATCACACCACCTAATGAATGACCACCTATAACAAAGTTTTGAATCTCCTCATCAGTGATAATGATTTCTGCTTTATCTGCATCTGTCACGGCAAGATTCAAAGCATGTTTAACAAGGTAAACGGGATATCCTTCTGCAGCGAGATTTGCCGCAATAGAACTGTAACTTTTTTCTTCTACAAGCCCACCTTGATAAAAGAGGACAGAAGTAGATTGTTGCTCACTTAATGGCCTGAAAATAATCGCATCTGAGGATTCTTCAACCGTGTAATGATCAGTAGACTCTGTTTCTTTCAGTGCTTCACTTAAAGGTTGATACGTTTTAGACTGTACAAAAAAGAAACTGCCTAATAAAACCAAAATGAAAAAAATAAAACAACCAAATAAAATTTTACAGCTGCGCTTCATAAATGCTCCTTCCAAAATAATTAGTTTAATAAAGTTGAACAGAAAAAGTGTATCATATATTTCATTTTATTCGTTAGATAAATCAAACAAAACAGAGTGAATAATCTACATTTGTATAATTTACTCAAGAATTGTGCTAAAATGTATAATGGGAGTACATGGAGCCATAAGATAAAATTAAAAAATTGAAATATGTATTAGGAGAGATATAAATGAATGGATATACTATTGCAGTCGTAGGAGCAACGGGAGCTGTAGGAACAAAAATGATTAAAATGTTGGAGCAAGCCAATTTTCCAATTAACGAAGTTAAGCTCTTAGCCTCGAAACGCTCTGCTGGAAAAAAAGCTTTATTTAATGGAAAAGAAATCGAAATCCAAGAAACAACGGCAGATTCTTTTGAAAATGTTGACATTGCATTGTTTAGTGCAGGCGGATCGATTTCAAAACAATTTGCTCCTGAAGCCGTAAAACGTGGCGCAGTTGTCATTGATAATACAAGCGCATACCGAATGGATACTGAAGTACCTTTAGTCGTTCCAGAAGTAAATGAGGAGGCAATTCGTTCTCATAAAGGAATTATTGCTAATCCGAATTGCTCAACGATTCAAATGATGGTTGCGCTAGAACCGATTCGCAAACAATATGGATTAGATAGGGTAATCGTTTCAACGTATCAAGCAGTAAGCGGAGCTGGAGTTTCAGCTGTTAAAGAAATGAAAGAACAAGCACAACATATGTTGAATGGTGAGCCTTATGAAGCGGCTATTTTGCCATCAGGTGGAGATAAAAAACATTTTCCAATTGCTTTCAATGCATTGCCACAAATCGATTTGTTTACTGAAGATGGTTATACATTTGAAGAGTTGAAAATGATCAATGAAACTAAAAAAATTATGGGCGATGATAATATAAAAGTTTCTGCAACATGCGTCCGTATTCCAGTCATTTCAGGACATTCAGAGTCTGTTTATATTGAAGTGAAAGAAGAGGGAGCTAGCGTAGCTTCTATTCAAGAACTCATGAAAAATGCACCAGGTGTAGAGCTTCAAGATGATCCTGATAATCAGGTTTATCCAACAGCTTTGGAAGCAGAGGGCAAAAGAGAAACATTTGTTGGAAGAATACGGAAAGATCGTGACTTAGATAAGGGTTATCATATGTGGATCGTTTCGGATAACTTAATCAAAGGTGCAGCTTGGAATTCTGTTCAAATTGCTGAAAGCTTACACAAGTTAAAATTAATTAAAACAAATAATTAAGATAAGTTGAATTTAAAATAGAGGGTGATGGTATTGGATTTAAAAAAAGCACGTATTATAACCGCTATGACTACTCCATTTGATAAAGAAGGATCAATTGATTATGGACGACTAGAAAAGTTGATCGACTTCTTACTTGAAAATGGAACGGAAGGATTAGTAGTGGGAGGCACGACTGGAGAGTCTCCTACATTAGCTCATGAAGAGAAATTAGATTTATACCGTAAGACAGTTGAATTAGTTGCGGGACGTGCACCGATCATTGCTGGTACGGGGTCATTTAACACGGCTGAAACGATTGCTTTTACAAAAGAGGTTGAAGCCCTTGGAGGCATAGATGCAGCACTCGTAGTGACGCCATACTACAGTAAGCCTAACCAAGCTGGTTTGTATGCTCATTTTGAAGCAGTAGCTAAAAGTACTAGACTGCCGATCATCATCTATAACGTCCCCGGACGGACGAGTGTTTCAATAGATCCTGAGACGACAATTAAACTTTCATCGATTGAAAATATTATTGGTGTGAAAGAATGTTTAGGTTTAGATGCTTTAAGCGAAGAAATTGAACAAACATCAGATGACTTTTTAGTTTATACTGGTGAAGATGGTAATGCTTTTCCTGCTAAATGTATCGGAGCAACGGGCGTTATTTCTGTAGCAAGTCATGTTTTAGGAAATCAGATGTCTGAAATGTACAACTTGTTGCAAGAAGGATCTATGACTGAAGCTGCAAAGATTCATCGTCAACTAGTGCCTAAAATGAATAGTTTATTTACTGTTCCTTCTCCAGCACCGGTTAAATTTGCGTTAAACCACTTGGGTATTAACGTCGGCGGATTGAGATTGCCTTTAGTACCTTGTACAAAAGCAGAAGAAGATTATTTGTTAACTGAATTAAATTGGAAAAAATAAAAAATGAAATGAAAGTAAAAGAGGTGAAGAAATGAGCACAATAAAAATTATCCCACTAGGGGGTGTGCGTGAAAATGGAAAAAACATGTACGCTGTTGAGGTGGATGAAGACATATTTGTTTTAGACTGTGGTTTAATGTTTCCAGAAACAGAATTATTAGGAATTGATGTAGTCATTCCTGACTTTAGTTATTTAGAAGAAAATAGAAACCGTGTTACAGCAGTATTTCTAACACATGGTCATGAAGATGCAATTGGAGCACTACCTTATTTTCTTCAAAAATTTGACGTTCCAGTCTTTGGAACTGAATTAACAATAGCTTTAGCAAAATTATTTGTTGAAAAAGATAGTCAAGTTAGCACATTTGATGATTATCATATTGTTGATGAAAACACAGAGATTGAATTTGGAGATGTCGTTGCTAGTTTCTTCAGAACAACCCATACTATTCCAGATTCTGTTGGAGTAGCTCTTAAGACAAGTGAAGGAAGCATTGTCTACACAGGCGATTTCAAGTTCGATCAAAGTGCAAAACCAATGTACCAAAGTAATTTATCGCGTATTGCGGATATTGGTAAAAATAAGGTTTTAGCTTTATTGAGTGATTCAAGTGAAGCTGAAAGTTCTGTTGAGAATATAAGTGATCTAAAAATAGCAGAAGAAGTATTGGATACATTCCAAAATGCTGACGGTCGTATCATTGTTGCTAGCGTAGCTAGTAATATCTTGCGTATCCAACAAGTATTTGACGCTGCTCACAAATCACATAAGAAAATTTTCATCACGGGAAGCAACCTTGAAGAAATCGTTCAAATTGCTATGCAACTGAATAAACTTCAATTGCCAAACGAAGATTTGATTGTTCCAATAACAGATATTGAAAAATACAGTGACCAAGAAATTGTTGTGTTAGAAACGGGCGTTACTGGCGAGCCGATTAAAACATTGACACGTATGGCAAAAGGAAAGCACACTCAAGTAAATATCAAAGAGGGCGATCTAGTTTATATCGTAACAAGCCCATCGACAGCAATGGAAGTAACCGTTGCCCAAGCAGAAAACTTAATCTATCGAGCGGGTGGAACAGTAAAACAAATTTCAGATAACTTGAAAGCTTCTGGCCATGCTACTCCAAATGATCTAAAATTAATGATCAATCTGATTAAACCTACTTACTTTATTCCAGTTCAAGGAGAATATCGTATGCTTTCGGCTCATGCAAAACTTGCACATGAAGTTGGAATGCCGTATAAAAATATATTTATACCAGGTAAAGGCGATATCATGGAATATAAAAATGAGCGTATGCATGTAGCTGGTCAAGTGACAGCAGGGAATACAATGGTCGATGGTATTGGAATCGGCGATATTGGAAATATTGTTTTACGCGACCGTAAATTGTTATCTGAAGATGGTATTTTTGTAGCGGTAGTTACTATTAATCGTAGAAAAAGTAAAATTATTTCAGGTCCTGAAGTCATGACTAGAGGTTTCGTATATGTTAAAGAAAATACAGATTTAATTAATCAAAGTAATGAGATCATTAGAGAAGTAGTAGAAGAAAATTTAAATCGTAAAGAATTTGAATGGAGCCGTTTGAAACAAGAAATTAGAGATGCTTTGAACAAACATCTTTTTGAACAAACGCGTAGACGTCCAGTTATTTTACCGATTATCATGGAAACAAGTTCGCGCAACCGCAAAAATTAAATACAACAAAAAAAGCTCTCATGTCCTTTAAAAAAGGACATGAGAGCTTTTTTTTATAAAAGAAGAGCACTCACGTTAAGTGAATGCTCTATTATCAATAGTGATTTTAGACTAGTTTATTTTGCTACGTTTTCAGTCCACTCAGTAACACGATCAGGATTTGCTTCAATCCAAGCTTCAGCTGCATCTTCAGGATCTTCTCCTTCAGAAATATCTAGCATGATGCTTTCCATTTCTTCAGTTGTCCAATTAAATTGATCTAATACTTGATAAGCTTCAGGCATATCTTCTTCAAGGCCTTCACGAGCCATAGTATTGATTGTTTCGGACTCGCCAAATGCATTTTCAGGATCTTCTAAATATTTTAAGTCGTAAGAAGCGAATATCCAGTGTGGAGACCATCCGGTGATAACGATGTCTTCTTCATTTTGAATCGCTTGACCTAATGCAACAGTCATTGCTCCTGATGAAGAGGTTTTAAGCTCCCAGTCACTCAAGTTATCGTATTTTTCTAATGCAGATTCAGTTGCAGCAACAACACCTGCACCAGGTTCGATACCAGTAATGCTCATTGCAGCTTCATCTTTAAGATCAGCAATTGAATCAACATCCATATACTCAGGAACAACAAGGCCAACTAATGCGCCTTCTAAGTTTGGTCCTAAGTTAACCATTTGATCACCGTATTCTTCAAATTGAGAACCGTGAGTAGCAGGTAACCATGCAGCTACCATAGCGTCAGCATCACCACTAGCTACGGCTTGCCACATTACAGCGTTATCTAATGGAGTTAACGTTACGTCATACCCTAAGTCTTCCAATACTTTACCAATAACGTTAGTGGAAGCAACTTCTGTATCCCATTCTACATAAGATAATTCGATTTCTTGTCCTTTGCCAATAGAATCTTCATCTGTTTTAGAATTCTCTGCTGCACAACCTGCTGCAACTAGTGATAACCCTAACCCAGCTGTAAGGCCTAAATGTTTCCAATTAAGTTTTTTCATATTAAATTTATTTCCCCTTTTTAGTAAACTAATTTTTTTAATGATTAGTTATTCTTATTTTTTATTTAATTTTTGCGTTAAGCGATCAATAATAATCGCTAAGACAACTAAACCTAAACCAGATACGAAACCTGTTCCGATTTGTGCACGTTGTAGGGATGAAAGAACTTCTCTACCAAGACCTGGAGCTCCAATCATTGAAGCAATAACCACCATTGATAAAGCTAACATAACGGTTTGATTGATACCAGCCATAATTGTTGATTTAGCTAAAGGTAATTCTACTTTAAATAACTTTTGAGCACCTGTGCTACCAAACGACTCAGAAGCCTCAACTAATTCATGTGAAACTTGTCGAATTCCAAGATTAGTAAAGCGAACAGTAGGTGGGATGGCAAAAATTAAAGAGGCGAATACCCCGGGAACCATACCAATACCAAAGAAAGCAACTGCGGGAATCAAGTAAACAAAGGCTGGCATTGTTTGCATGAAATCAAGAACAGGGGTAATAATGGCATTTGCAATTTTACTTTTAGCCATTAAAATTCCGAATGGAACTCCAATAATAACAGATAGTAGACTTGCAACCAGAACTAAAGTCAGGGTATTCATTAAGTCGTCCCAAAGACCTTGATTATAGGTAAACCAAAGGCCAATTATTGTAAATGTAGCCAATCCGAATTTTTTTCTTGAAGCAAAAAAAGCAATTACAGCAATAATCAAAATAAACAAAATTGGTGGAACAAGTAATAACGTATCTGTCACAAATTCCATAACGATTTCTGAATATTTTTGAATAGGGTCAAACAAAAATGCAAAAGTTTGAGTTACCCAACTTGTAAAGTTTTCTACAGCATCAGCTACTGGTAATTCTGGAATGATATCTAATATACTAGACATTTTCAAACACCTCATTTTCTCCTGCAAGGGCAGCTATTACAGCGCCTCTGACGATTATACCAACTAACTTACCTTCATCTACAACTGCTACGGGAGTAGTTGAATCATGAATAACTGAAAAGATATCGTTCATGGATGTAGTTCTGGTAACAGTTGGTATGTCTTTTTTCAGGATGTTTTCAATTGTATTAATATTATTTTTACGAGCATCCGAAGCATCTTCTGCTGTGATATACCCTAAAAGGTTACGTTGGCTATCAACAACTAGAATGCTGGATATTCCTTCGCTACGCATTTGTTCAAGTGCAAAACGTGGACCATGATTTTTTATATTCAATGTTTCAGGACGTTGCATAATGTTCTCAGCTGTTAATACTTTAGAACGATCAACGTCTTCAACAAATTTTTCAACGTAATCATTAGCTGGATTAGTTAGTATTTCTTCAGGAGAACCGATCTGTACAATTGATCCATCTTTCATCAAGGCAATTTTATCACCAATTCGTAAAGCTTCATTTAAATCATGAGTGATAAAAATGATTGTCTTTTTCACTTTAGATTGAAGTTCAATTAATTCATCTTGCATTTCACGACGAATCAAGGGATCTAATGCTGAGAAAGCTTCATCCATTAATAAGATTTCAGGATCATTCGCTAGAGCACGTGCTAATCCTACTCGTTGTTGCATTCCACCAGATAGTTGATTAGGGTATTGATCTTTGTATTCACCTAAACCTGCATTATCTAGAGCTTTTTGCGCTTTTTGCTGTCTTTCAGCTTTGTCAACACCTTGAATTTCTAAACCATATTCTGTATTTTCTAAAATTGTTCGATGAGGGAAGAGACCAAAATTTTGGAAAACCATACTCAATTTTTCTCTTCTGACTTGACGTAAAGCCTTTTTATCCATCTTAGAGAGATTTTCATCATCTATATAGATATTTCCTTTTGTAGGATCGATTAAACGATTAAACATTCGAACAAGAGTTGATTTTCCACTACCAGATAATCCCATAATAACGAAAATTTCACCTTCTTCAACAGTGAAACTAACATTATTAACTCCGACAGTAGCCCCCGTTTCTTTTAAAATTTCTTGCTTAGATTTTTGTTCTTTCAACATTTCTAAGGCTTGTGTTGTTTTTTTACCAAAAACTTTCGATACATTTTCAACAGTTATTTTTGACAAAATAACATCTCCTTTCCCTTTTTAGGTATGAATCTCAAACTAGTAAATCAAAATTGATATTAAGAGAGAATCCAAACATAAATTGACTAGCCAACCACTTTCTATAGTAGTTTTATCTAAAACCCCTTTTACGAAAAACAACGACAACTATTCATAAAAAAAATAGTTCTAAATGGAACACAATAATCAGTGTAACATGAATGAAAACAAATGAAAAACCAAAGCATTTTCAAAAATAAGCTTTAGTACCTTTGTTTTGCCTTCATAACGGACCTTAGAGCATGAATAAAAAAAATGAAAAAACTTTTTTTTAGGTCGATTATTGGTCCTTTTCTAGAAAATGATCGATAAAAAATAAAATTACATTGGACATATAACTTGTGATTTTTGAGTGGGGTTGATAAACTTATTTTAAGTAGTTTAATGGCCAAAAAGAGGTGAACGATGGATGTTAACGGAATTGCAAAAAAAGATAATAAATGAGACAGAAGAATATGTCTACCAACTTTTAAAAGATGATGCTAGTGGTCATGATTGGTGGCACATTCACCGTGTGCGAAATTTAACTAAAAGTATAGCGCAAAAGGAAAAAGGAAGTATTAATCTCTTTATTTGTGAAATGGCAGCTCTCTTACATGACGTAGCAGACGGCAAGTTAAATAAAACAGAAGCTGAAGGAGAGAAAAAGGTCAGAGTATGGCTTTCTAGATTTTCATTAAGCAAACAAGAAATCGAACAAATAATGGAAATTATTCTTCATATGTCTTATAAGGGCGGAACGAATAAAGTGGTATTATCTTCTATAGAGGGGAAAATTGTTCAAGATGCAGATCGTTTGGATGCATTAGGGGCAATTGGAATTGCACGCACTATGGCCTACTCGGGTTCAAAAAATCGGTTAATTCATGATCCAGAAAAAAAACCACGAGATCACATTACAATAGAAGAATATCGTTCGGGAGAAGATACAGCAATTATGCATTTTTATGAAAAATTATTAAAATTAAAAAACGAAATGAATACGAGTATTGGAAAGGAAATGGCTGAAAAAAGGCATTCTTATATGGAAGCTTATTTAGAAGAATTTTACGCTGAATGGGACGGGGAGAAATAAGCAGAGGCTTTTCATTTCAATCGGATTGAAATGAAAAGTATAGGAGGTTTGTTATGGGTGAGATGGAAGGTCTGATATTAAGAGAAGCAACGGTAGGCGATATCCCTATGATAGAAGATTATACAATAGAAGAAACTCCATATACAGTGAAACCTATGGACGGTATGACAGAAAGTTTACACGAAAGTGAAAAACATCCGATTTTAGTGTTAGACGGGGATAAAATGGTGAGCTTTTTTATCCTTCAAACTGGAGACGCTATTCTAAATTATGGTTCAAATCCTCATGCTATTTTATTAAAAGCTCATTCAGTTGATAAGCGGTATTTAAAACAAGGATATGGTAAAGCTTCAATGGAAAAACTGCCTAAATTTGTTAATGAACATTTCCCTTCAATTAATGAAATTATACTATTAATCAATCACGATAATATTAGTGGACAAATGATGTATATAAAATCTGGATTTAAAGATACTAAAAACAAAGTGAAAGAGTTGGATGGCTATAAATTTATATACTCAAAGGCACTAGTGTTGCATTAAAATAGATCAATCCAAATTTTCGTAAAAATAAAAAATCCTTTACTCCTTTACAATGGTTGGAAGATGATTTATCCATAAGACCACTGTAAAGGAATGGTCTTATGGATAAGAATAAAACAAAAAAATTCATTTTGTAAATGGATTGAACCGTTTCTTTTAACTATTTGCCTATGGACTTGCAAGAGCAAATTACTCAAGCGAATGCCTACACTAAAAAGTTTGATTTCCATTTGTTTTTCAAGCACCTGAAACAATAGACCATGGTCAAAAAGTTTTATAGTCAGGATGAGAATGGACTGAAAAACCAGCATTATGTGGCCTTGGTAACGCAGCTTCTAACTTACCTGTTTAAGCTACGCACTAAGTTTCCGATGTCTAGTTCAAAGGTAGTAATTCAAACTTATGTAAATGAATATAAATGATAATGTTCCTATTATTATAATTGAAATTTATTTAGAATAATGTTATGTTTATGGAGTAAGAAAAATTAAATGAACAACCATCACAAAGGGGTGCTGTAAAAAGCTGAGATTGAATCAATAGATTCTAACCCTTGGAACCTGTTCGTTAGTACGAGCGTAGGGATTGTGACGGGGACGAAATGTTATTTATAATGATAATTCGAGCTCCTCCTTTGATGTGTGGCACTGTTCAGCACAATAGGAGGAGTTTTTTTGAGAAATGATCGATTACGAGTTTGGATAGAAGGTACAATATTTGCGGCTTTAGCTATTGTATTGTCCCTGATTCCAACAAATATTGGAACAGGATTTACCATTTCTTTAGGTATGATACCGTTGACCTTGTTTGCATTTAGACGTGGTTTCGTGGCAGGAACTGCAGCAGGTTTTCTTTGGGGGATACTACATTTTTTAATAGGAAATGCTAGCATTTTGCATCCATTACAAGGGTTTATAGAGTATTTTGTTGCTTTTGCATTTGTTGGTTTTGCAGGTGTAGTTAGGAAACCTTTACAACTTGCTTTTAAAGAAAATAACCAATTCAAGCAGTATCAATTTATTCTAATTGGAACGATTATTGGAACGATTGCCCGTTTCTTTTGGCACTTTATTGCAGGTTATTATTTCTGGGGAAGCTATGCTCCAGAAGGTATGAATCCCATTTGGTACTCATTTATTGCGAATGGTGGAAGTGCCTTAGCAACGGGAATAGCTACTAGTGTAGTTTTATGCATCATGGCCAAAACGACGCCAACCTTGTTTTTACCAAAAAAATAAGATTGGATTTACTTAAATAAGTCTATAGATTGAGAGATTGGATAATTACTCCAGTCTCTTTTTTTCTTTGACAGTTATTTTTTTTATACAGCTAGTTTCTAGTAGCTAAAAGAAAACGGAAGTAGTAAGATTAGACAATAACAAGGTGGAGAGGAATAACTGAATGAACATTATACTATACATAATTTTAGGGCTCTACTTTCTAAATGTTTTACTTTCTATTATCACGGTATTTCGCGAAAAACGAGATATTGCAGCTACTTGGG
The DNA here is from genome assembly GCF_040274425.1 of Carnobacterium sp. Taxonomy (NCBI): domain Bacteria; kingdom Bacillati; phylum Bacillota; class Bacilli; order Lactobacillales; family Carnobacteriaceae; genus Carnobacterium; species Carnobacterium sp. The sequence continues at coordinate 7,224 of NZ_JBEMBC010000029.1, read as the reverse complement.
CTTGGTTGCTTGTGCTCATTCTTTTACCAGGTATAGGTTTTATTTTTTATTTATTTATCGGGAAAAAATTGACCCGCGAAAAAATATTTGATATTAATTCGCAAGAAAATATAGGGATGCCAGAGCTTGTGCAAGCTCAGAAAGAAATGCTGGCTGATGATGAAGAATTATTATCTGAAAGACAAGCGTCTGAAAATGCCAAGGAAATGGCTAGTTTGTTTTTAGAAAGTGATGAATCCATTTTAACAAAAGGAAATAAGGTTGAATTATTTACCGATGGGGCAAAAAAATTTGATTCATTGATTGAAGATATTTCTAAAGCAGAACATCATATCCATATGATCTATTACATTATTCATAATGATAAAATTGGGAAACGCGTCCTTACAGCATTGGAAGAACGTGCAGCTGCAGGAGTAGAAGTTCTAGTCATCTATGATGCGTTAGGATCTAGATCATTAAGACCAAAATTTTTTAAGACCTTAAAAAAATTAGGTGGAAAAGCTGAACCTTTTTTCGGATCTAAGCTGCCAATTGTTAATTTACGATTCAACTACCGGAATCACCGGAAAATTGTAGTAATCGATGGTAAAATTGGGTACACCGGTGGTTTTAATGTAGGAGACGAGTATTTAGGCGAATATAAGAAATTTGGCTATTGGAGAGACACCCACTTGAAAATTCAAGGGAATGCAGTGTTAGCTTTACAAAGTCGTTTTTTGATGGACTGGAATGCAGCTGTTTCAAACCATAAATTAGAATATGAAGAAAATTATTTTCCTTTGATCGATAAAAAAGGACACACAAATATCCAAGTTGTATCTAGCGGTCCAGATTCAGATCTTGAACAAATAAAAAAAGGCTATATTAAGATGATCAGTATGGCTAAAGAGTCAGTTTTCATACAAACACCGTATTTTGTTCCAGATGATTCTGTGTTAGAATCTATCCAAATTGCCGTTATGTCAGGGATTGACGTAAAAATTATGATACCAAATAAACCAGATCATCCCTTTATTTATCGTGCAACAATGTATTATGCAGAGGCTATGGTGGATGCGGGAGCAGAAGTATACATTTACGATAATGGTTTCTTACATGCGAAAACAGTTGTTGTTGATGGAGATATTTGTTCAATTGGTACAGCCAACTTTGATATCCGAAGTTTTAAATTAAATTTTGAGGTAAATGTTTTTATCTACGATGATAAAATTGCAAAACAACAAGAACAATTTTTCTACGAAGATATGAAAAAAAGTTATTTGTTAACTAAAGAAATGTTAGACAATCAGTCTAAATGGTTAAAATTTAAACAAATTTTTTCACGGCTGTTTTCTCCAATTTTATAAGCAATGAATTAACAGGGTTGAAACAAGTAATTTTTGTTTCAGCCCTGTTAATTTATGAGAGCATTTTAATTAGAAAGCATCAAATTTGATAAGGTGTGGCTTCTTTGAGATAATAAATGAGAGTATGGTCAAAAAAACGAAACTATATAAGAGGTGAATGTAGTGATAGAATTTAAAAATGTTTCCAAAGTCTACAAAGGTGGGAAAAAAGCTGTTGACAATGTTAACCTCACATTTAATGATGGAGAGTTTATTGTATTTATTGGTACGAGTGGTAGTGGGAAAACAACTTCTATGCGTATGATCAATCGCATGATTGAACCAACATCAGGTCAGATTTTAATTAACGGGGAAGACATTATGAAGAAAGATCCTGTTCAGTTAAGACGTAAAATTGGCTATGTTATCCAACAAATTGGATTAATGCCACATATGACCATTTATGACAATATCGTAATGGTTCCTAAATTATTAAAATGGTCCGAAGACAAGCAGCGAGAATCTGCAGAACGATTATTGGAGAAAGTCGATTTACCAAAAGAATTTTTGTCACGTTACCCAGCTGAACTTTCTGGTGGACAACAACAAAGAATTGGAGTTATTCGTGCTTTAGCTGCTGATCAAGATGTGATATTGATGGACGAACCATTTGGGGCATTAGACCCTATTACTAGAGATGCCTTACAAGAATTAGTTAAAGAGTTGCAAGTGGAATTGGGAAAAACCTTTATTTTTGTTACTCATGATATGGATGAAGCTTTAAAATTAGCTGATCGCATTGTTATCATGCAAAATGGGCGTGTAGTGCAGTTTGATACGCCAGATAACATATTAGCTGAACCGGCTAATCAATTTGTTGAAGATTTTATCGGCGAAGATCGCTTAATTCAAGCTAGACCAAATATTCAAACGGTAGATCAAGTCATGATAAAAAATCCAATTTCAGTAACTCCTGGAAAATCTATTTCAGAAGCAATACGTTTAATGAGAGACAAACGTGTGGATTCGTTATTTGTTACGGATGATTCAGGTGTGTTAAAAGGGTATGTAGATATCGAGAAAATTGACCGTAACCGTAAGCGTGCTACAAGTGTTGGAGATATTATGGTAGACAAAGTTTATTTCGTTCGAGAAGGTACACTTTTAAGAGATACTGTTCAAAGAATTCTGAAACGTGGCTTTAAAAATATCCCAGTTGTGGATAATAAAGGTCGTCTAATTGGTCTAGTTACTCGTGCTTCGTTAGTAGACGTGGTTTACGATACAATATGGGGTGAAGAGCAAGAAGAAGAGCTGGCAACCAGCAATGTTTTTGAAACAACCATTCCTAAAGAAAGCAATGAATAGAGGAGGAAAAGACAATGGCTGAATTTTTTGCAACAAACGGCTCTGATTTACTCCTGAAAACATGGGAACATTTTTATATTTCTGCAATTGCATTGGCCTTAGGTGTTATTGTAGCTGTCCCTTTGGGAGTTTTATTAACGCGATTTGAGAAAAGTGCTAAGTTTATTATTGGTTTAGCTACTATTTTACAAACGGTGCCTTCATTAGCATTACTGGCTTTAATGATTCCACTATTTGGAATTGGTAAGGTCCCTGCGATTGTGGCATTATTTATCTATTCTTTATTGCCTATTTTAAGGAATACTTATATAGGAATGAATGGAGTAGATGTTAACTTAAGAGATGCAGGAAAAGGAATGGGAATGACAAATGTACAATTGATTCGCAATGTGGAGTTGCCTCAGGCCGCACCGGTTATAATGGCGGGAATTCGATTGTCCGGTGTTTACGTTATCTCGTGGGCTGCTTTAGCTTCGTACATCGGAGCAGGTGGATTAGGTGATTTTATCTTTAATGGATTAAATCTTTTTATTCCTAGTTTAATTATTGGCGGGACTATACCTGTGACTATTCTTGCATTATTGACAGATTATGCACTAGGAAAACTAGAGAAAAAAGTAACGCCTAGAGTTGTGCAAGGTATTGAATAGGAGGGCTTCAACTATGAAGAAGGTTCAAAGAATTGCTGCCCTTTTTTTAGCAGCAATACTATTAAGCAGTTGTTCGTTGCCTGGCCTAGGCAGCGGGTTTAATGAAGAAGGTATAACCATTACAGGTGGTTCAACCACAGAGCAACAAATTGTTGGTTACATTGTTGAAGGGATGGTTGAGCATTACATTGATATTGATGCTCAAATTGTTAATAATCTAGGTTCGTCTTCTCTAAATCATCAAGCTTTGATTGGTGGAGATGCGAACGTTGCCGCAATAAAATATACGGGAACTTCGTTAACTGGTGAGTTAGGACAAGATCCAATTACGGATCCTGAAGTAGCATTGGATTTAGTCGTAGAGGGATTTGCGGCTGAGTTTGATCAAAAATGGTTTCCAACATATGGATTTGCTAATACGTATGCCTTTATGGTGACACAAGAACTAGCAGATCAATATGACTTAGTTACGATTAGTGATTTAGAAGACATTGCTAGTGAACTTGATGCCGGAGTAGATAGCTCTTGGATCCAACGTGCAGGAGATGGCTACGATGCATTTCTAGACACTTATGGTTTTGATTTTAACCGTGTGTATCCTATGCAGATTGGTTTAGTCTATAATGCATTGCAAGCTGGAGAAATGGATGTTGTGTTGGGGTATTCAACAGATGGTCGTATTAAAAGTTATGACTTAGTTGTATTGGAAGATGACAAACAATTATTCCCACCGTATGACGCAAGTCCGGTTGCAACTTTTGAAGTTTTAGAAGCTTATCCTGAATTGAATGAAGTATTAACAAAGTTAAAAAATACAATATCGGATGAAAAAATGCAAGAATTAAACTATATTTCAGACAATAATTTAATTGAACCAAAGGTTGTAGCAGATGATTTCTTGAAAGAAAATAATTATTTTGAATCAATTGAAGTAAACGAAGAAGGAGGCGAACAATAATGATGGCAGACATGAATTTATGGGAACAATTACTTTATTACTTCTCAGAAAATGGCCTTTACATTTGGAGTCAATTTTTTCGTCACTTCTTAATTTCAATTTATGGAGTGTTATTTGCAGCGATTGTAGGAATTCCTCTCGGTTTTTGGATTTCCCGACATGGGAAGTTAGCTGATTGGGTTATAGGAGCTGCTAATGTGATCCAAACGATTCCTTCTCTAGCCATGTTGTCTATTCTAATGTTAGGATTGGGGCTAGGTGTGAATACCGTTATTTCTACAGTATTCTTGTATTCCTTGTTGCCGATTATTAAAAATACTTACGCTGGAGTTCAAAGCGTTGACAAAAATATTTTAGATTCTGGTAAAGGAATGGGCATGACAAGATGGCAACTAACTTATATGGTTGAACTTCCATTAGCTTTATCGATTATTATGGCAGGAATTCGTAATGCTATGGTAGTGGGTATTGGAGTAACCGCAATCGGAACTTTTATAGGAGCGGGTGGTTTAGGGGATATCATCACCAGAGGAGTCAATGTAACTGATGGTGGAGCTATTATCCTTGCAGGAGCTATTCCTACAGCTTTCATGGCAGTCATTAGTGATTTACTTTTAGGTTGGATTGAGAAAAAATTAGATCCAACAAAAAATAAAAAGATATTATCGTAATGATCGAAAACAAATAAAATCAGTTCAATATAAAAAGCTCTCCTTTTGAGCGAATTAGATAGCTGTATATCTAATCGTTAATGGGAGAGCTTTTTAGGATCTTCTATAATTAAAAAAGTAAGTACAGATCATTTTAAGGTAAACGGATATGCCTTATATCACTTGGATGAATAAGATAAGTCATATGAAGAAGAGTATTTTCTACAACGATTTGTGGTCTTTTAAAAGGCGTATATCTAATAAAACCGGTAACTTCTGTTAGGTTGGATTGATTTTTTAATTGGTTGATCTGTAAAATTATTTTTTTCTTTTTAGCAAAAGCTTGATTTAAGAACAGAATGATTTGTGATTCAGGCATTTGAGGCAAAAATTCCAATTCATTAGTCGTACTAGACAAAAAGAATTTTTTTTGCAGAAAGGCAAAGGGATGAACTGGTTCTTCTAAAGTATTTTTTTTCATCTTTATTCCTCCGAACGTTTGTTTGATAATTTAATTATACGAACAAACGTTCAACAAAGCAAGCTGTTTAATTATTTTTTTAAAGTTTCTATTTTTCTGAAAAAATGGCATAATGAATTAAGTATATATAGATTTCTGAAAAAGGGGTTTTAACAATGGATTATAAAATTATTGCAGATTCTTGCTGCGATTTACCATTAGATTTTATAAAAAATAATGATATTGAAATTATCAACTTAATGATCAATATGGATGGAAAAGACTATTTAGATGACATGGGAGAAACGTTTGATCGTGATGCTTTTTTTGAAGCTTTAAAAAATGGCGCAATGGCGACTAGCTCTCAAGTTAATATTGGAACATTTTTAGAAGTATTTAAAAAATATGTTGAAAAAGAGCAACCTGTTTTATTCTTAGGACTATCTTCTGCATTAAGTGGCTCTTACAATAATGCTGTAACAGCTGTAGAAATGCTGAAAGAAGAATATGAACAAGTAGATATAACAATAGTAGACTCTAAAGCTGCTTGCTTAGGAGAAGGTCTTTTGGTATATGAAGCGGTAAATCGAAAGAATGAAGGTCAATCATTAGAAGAAGTAGTGGATTGGCTAGAAGAATATAAAATGAAACTTCATTCATGGGTAACTGTTGATGATATCAGACATCTTGAACGTAGTGGAAGAATCTCTTCAGTCTCTGCAACCCTTGGCAGTGTTTTAAATGTAAAACCTATCATAGTTATGAATGAAAAAGGGGGGTTAGTACCCTTTGCTAAAGTGCGTGGAAGAAAAAAATCATTACACTATTTAATTAATAAAACAGTTGAGGGTATGATAGATCCTGAAACTCAAACGGTTTTTATTGGACATGTCGGTGTTCTTGAAGAAGCTGAATGGATCAAAAAAGAAATCGAATCAAAAATTAAGGTAAAAGACATACAAGTTTACCCTTATGGTCCTACTATTGCAGCACATACAGGATTTGGATCTGTTGCTTTATTTTCTTTTGGAGACGTAAGAAAATAGAGGTTACTTTTTGGTAGGAGGACGCTTAATAAATGAGAGAAACAGTCGATATAATAGTTAGAAGTAGTTGTTACTTTTTTCTTCATCTAATCATTAGTTTATTCAGTTTTCTCAACTTAATAAAACCGTTACAAATCGTTGTTGATTAAGGTTTGATGTTTTGACATTAAGAAAATGCTATGGTAAATTATAATTAGTTGAATTAAAAAAATAACGGTTGGGGCAGTTGCTTTCAAGGATGTTTTCTTCAAGGGGTGAGAAGAAGAGTTCTTAAGCGATGCCTTTTTTTGTATTTTAAGGAGGTGTATGAATGAGTTTAGAAGCAATTGAATACGTTAAAGAAGCGGAAGAAAGAGCCCGACAAATTGAGTTTAATGGGGAAAAAAAGATTCAAGAAATTAGTCAGTCTGTTAACGAAGAAATTAAAAAAAGTAATCAAAATATGCAACAGGAATTAGACAATTATGAGGCAAATCAACAAGTCTTGTTTCGTGATCGTTTAGCAATAGAAAAACAAACTGTTGATCAAGAATTGTCTCTTGAGGTTGAATCAATACTTCAATCTGTAGAGGTTAAACAAAATAGTGTTGTTAATCATATTGTAAAGGAGGTAAGTACTCACTATGGCAATAGCTAAGATGAAACAAATGACACTTCTAGCTGAGCAAGAAAACAATGATTCTCTAATAAAAGCTGTACAAGAATTACAAAAGCTTGAAATGGTTGAATTGTCTACATTAGAAGACTCTGAATTTCTTGATTAC